>JBLHOB010000262.1:0-5246 GCA_047619425.1 Myxococcota bacterium | reverse complement strand
GACAGCATCGGCAAGCCTGACGATTTGACGATCGTGCTTGCAAGAAGGCGACGCGTGTGAAACAGATTCGTCGAGGAACGAGGCTCGGAAAGTATCGACTTGAGCGGCGGCTGGGGGAGGG
Source organism: Myxococcota bacterium (assembly GCA_047619425.1). GTDB lineage: Bacteria > Myxococcota_A > UBA9160 > UBA9160 > UBA4427 > DUBZ01. The sequence continues at coordinate 5,125 of JBLHOB010000262.1, read as the reverse complement.
GGCTTCGGCAGAGGTTTGGCTCGGAAATGACACGGTTCAGAGTCGGAAGGTGGCGGTCAAGATCATCTTTCCTCGGACCGTTGAGGAGTTTGGTCGTCAAGCGATCGAGAAGGAAGCCCGGGTCGCTGCGAGACTCGACCATCCGAATATCGTGGCTGTACGCAACGCAGATTGGTATCGCGGTTTTTTTCTGATTGTGACCGATCCGGCTCTGCGAAGTTTGGAAGGCTACGGTTCCGCGAAGCGCTCGCCAGAGTTAGCGCTGAAGATCATTGGCGACGTCGCGCGGGGGCTGTCATTCGCGCACGAGAAGAAGATCCTTCACCGGGATGTGAAGCCCGCGAATATTCTCCTGTACCCAGGGCGACAAGCGCGACTTGGTGATTTCGGAACGGCACGCTTCGCGCCCGTCGCCACGCGACTGCAGACCGAAGTCGGAACACAGGCATATATGGCGCCAGAGCACGCATATGGGCGTCCGCGTTTCGCATCGGACGTATTCAGTCTCGGTTTGACCGCGTACGAACTGCTGACTGGGACGTTGCCCACGTGGCCCTTTGAATGGCCGTTCGAAGGGCACGGTCGCTTGACTGGACGTGTACCCGAGCCGATTCAAGCCGTCCTTCGTCGTTCGTTGGTGGTGGACGCATCTCGTCGCTGGGCGAATGCAACTGAGTTTTGTGACGAGTTCGAGAAGGCTCTTGAGAAACCCGTCGTAGGGAAGTTGTCTCCCCAGCGAAAGAAGAAGGCGAAATCGACAACGCCTTTTGAGCACGAGTCTCGCTGGTTCAAGCGCAACTACGGAGGGGCGCTGACGCTCCAGTTTTCGTGTTGTTCATGCGACGGTCCGGTAGCCGAGTCGATGCGTGTGTGCCCATGGTGTGGGACCGACCGGAACGCCTTCAGTGAAGTGACGTCCTACCCGCTCATCTGTCCCGATTGCGAGAAGGGCGTACGCAGAGAGTGGAACGCTTGTCCGTGGTGCTATGCGGGCCGATTTGAGAGCAACGGAAAGCCAATCCCCGCTGACAAGCAGGTAGAGCGGACTTGTCAGAATCGCACCTGTGACGGCGAACTGCGTCGGTTCATGCGTTACTGCCCGAAGTGTAAGATGAAGGTCGAGCGTCCGTGGCGCGTTGCTGGGCTGTCGCAGTGCACTCGATGCCGTTGGCCGACGACCGATCGCTGGCGGTTTTGTCCATGGTGTGCGCGGCGGCAACGAGACGCGCTTCGCATTTAGATTGGGGCCGATTGATGTCGAGGTCGATGCGCCGAGATTGCCAGGCCACCCGGCAATCTAGGCGGTCATCAATTCGGCTACGTTGCCCGTGGATAGGCCCCTTACCCGGGCCGAAGGTTGGGACCGTCGCATCGATCGCCCCGGCGAGCATGTTCGACAGCAAGGTTCCTGACCAACCAACCGACCGCAACGTGCACGCGCGCGCTCAGGGAGATCCGTTTGGCCATGCGTAGCTCCGGAGCGTTCGCTCGGGTAGCCCTGAAGCCGATGTACCTTCCTTGTGTGACTGCGCCTCTCGAACACCCGGGTCAACGCTCGGCCTTTGCACCTCTCGAGCGGAGAACTCCCCGAATTCTCGCGGCTTCCCCACTTCCGAGCGAGTAGCGCGAGAACGCCACCATGCCGATCAAGATGCAGACGAATGGTGCGCCGCCGGTCATCGTCTTGATGGTCCAGTTTACGGTTTCGCTTTGCTCTGTGTTGGGCTCGAAGCCCACGTACTGAAGAGCCCAGCCCGATATGGCGATCATGAAGCCCGTTCCGAACTTTGCTGCGAGGCTCCATGCTGCGAGGTACGAACCTTCTTTTCGTTCGCCGGTCATGTACTCGTCGTAGTCGATGACATCGCCTTTGATCGCGTATCCCAGAGTCTGACCGCAGGCCGTAGCAAAGCCATTGATGACCGAGCTTAAGATCATCAACCAAAGAAGACCCTCGGCTTGAAATACGATCAAGCCATAACCAATGGCTTGCAGTCCCATTGCGAAGAGCCAGAGCTTGTGACGTTCGTAGCGTTTCCCGAGTGAGACCCAGAGCGGGATCGAAGCAAACGCGGGGACGGTGTAGAAGAGAAAGACAATGCCTACATAGTCGGCGGCCTTGATGACGTACTTCAACAGATAGGGCGTCATGGCGCTCGTTGCGCCGATGCCGAAGATCTCGATGAAGTAGACGAAGAGCAGCAAGCGCGCGTGAGGGTTTTTTATGACGTCTCGCATCGCGGCGATCGGGTTTTGCGCGCCGCGTCGCGCATCGTCAGCCCGTTCGGTTGGGAGCTGGCGCGTGCAGAAGACGATCAGTATCGCGAACACGAAGACCGCTACCGCTGAGATCAACGTCGCGTTCTCACGAGCCGCGGGATTGTCGATGATCATGGGCGTGGCGATGATGAACGCGCCCAACATGCCGAGGGTGAGGGTGACTTGGCGTCCGGCGAAGACTCGGGAGCGCTCGTGGGGTGAGGGGCTCAACTCAAGACCAAGCGCCATCTGGGGAATGACGTAGATCGTGAAGGCCGTGTAGAAGCCGAGGACGGAAACGGAAACCCAGACGAGGAGTTGCGTTTCGGAAAGGTCCGCGGGGGGTGACCACAGCATGATGGTCGTCGCGACGATCGGAATCACGGAGCCGTACAGCCAGGGTTTACGGCGCCCGAGGCGCGAGCGTGTCCGATCGCTGAGGTATCCGACCATTGGATCCGAGACTGCGTCCCAGAGTTTCGAAACGAAGAACACGGTGCCGACTACGCCGGGCGCGATCAGCAGTACGTCGGTCGCAAAGTTCATGTACACGACCACGACCATCATGTAGAGCAGGTACATCGGTGCGAGAGGCGCGCCGTAATTGACAAGCGTTGCCCAGTCGATCGGGTCGCTCGTCCCTTCAGGCATTTCGGCTTCGCGTGGCGTTGGCGAGTTGTCGGGCACCGAGTCTCCGGAGCAGTGGTGCGGCGGCAGTTTTGCGCCGGCAACCGTTAGCTTTTTGAACCGCCAATGTCGGCAATGTCTGGAAGTGGGTAGTACTCCTTTCCTTCCTTGCGGAACTTGCGCACGCGAGCCATGTACTCGGGCCCGCCGGAGCCGAGCTTGTGTCCGAGGTTCTTCATCTGTCGGAAGAAGTTCCAAGAGTCCGGATTCAGCTCGGTGGCCTTGCGAAGGAATGTTTCTCCTTCCGCTCGATTGCCCGCATTCCACAGATACTGGCCAAGATGGAAGCTTGCGTGAGCGAGGGCGATCTTGTCGGTGTAGGTCGGAAGATGGGCGCGGGCATCTGACGCCGAGTAGGCGTGGGGGCTCGCGTCACCGTTTTTGACCCAGTCGCGGATCGCATCGAAGTAGATCTTGCGCGTCTTGCGCGCCTTCAAAATGTTGAGGGTCAACTCAAACCCGGATACTTCCGTCGGCCTAACGATTCGACCTTCTTCGTCGATCCACACGGCTTGGGGCACGTTGACCATGTTGTATAGATCGCTGACGAGATGGTCGCGGTCGACGAGCGACGTATAGGTTGTTTTGGCTTTGGTGATGGGGCCGCGCACTGCGTCAACGCCACGACTATCCAGCGCGACGGCGATCACCATGAAGTTTTGATCTTGCAGTTCTTCGAAGAGCTTCTGCCACACGGGCAGATCCAGGCGGCAGCCTCACCAGGAGGCCCAACTCACCAGGAGAACCTTTTTGCCACGGTGATCGGAAAGGCTGTGGAGTTTGCCGTCGATATCGGGCAGGGTGAAATTGGGTGCTTCGAGTGACTCCAGTCTGCGACTTCGGTCTTCGGCGCCCTCACCAAGCATCCACGTCGTGTGTGCCGCGTCGTGAAGGAGTGGGCGGCCGAGTTCATTCCAAAGACCGGAGACGTTGATCGTATCGGCGTCGACGAGCTCTTCGAGGAGCGCCGAGGTGAGCGGCACGCAGGTGTCTTCTTTGCACAGCCCCTCGGGCTTGAGATCCCAGCCCGTCGCGTCGCGAAGAGCGCTTGCGCTCATCCAAAGTTGGTCGTCGGGTCGATTCGGGTGGTCTTCATTTCTGATCTCACTTCCGGCCGCCAAGACTACGGTCATCTTGTCTCCTCGTATGATTCGGTGAATGCGAAGGATAGGGGTTCTTCGGGCGGGTTTCTCGGACCGACGGTCATCTTGAAGTTCGCGTACTCATCCAAGGTGATTCATGGCCGGGGCCCTCGATGGATCTGCGAACATTTTGTGGTAGTCGGCGACCCAGGAGGGAGTCACTCACGACGGCCGCCGTGCGACACCCCGACGCAGTGGGGCGATCGGCCGGGGTTTCGGAGCTCTCCTGCAAGGAAAGCCAGTCCTTTAGCAAGCCGTGGCGCGCTGAACATTGGCCAGTGAAGAGGCTGGCGTGGCTCTGCCGCATGGCCGATGCCGGTGCATACGCGACTTCAAATAGGGCCCCTTCGTTGGCGCGCCGCGACCGCACCGGAGTCGTGTCGCGTTCGTATCCGTAGGGCGAGGTGTGATCGGCGCGGAGGGATCATCAGCGGGTTGGGCGGTTCGTGGCTGACGCGTCTGTCGTCGCGGTTTGCGCAGCACTCGGTGAGGTCCAAGCGAGTAGAGCGGTAAAAGCGAAGAGTTCGCGGGGCGTGTGCACGTTCATGTTGCTCAACTCACTCGTTACAACGTTTCAAGTGTCCGATGCACCGTCTTCGGAATACGAAAGACGGTTTGAGTTCGCTCTTGTTTGATTGCGAGGGTCGTCTGGTTTTCTTTCAACGATGGGAAGGTCGCGTAAAACAGCTTGCCAAGGAATTTTCTCAGGCTGCGAGCCTCTACCGTTTCGCCACTACTGAAGTAGTACTGATGTTCGATGCCATAGCCCATACGTTCAAGGATCTCGCGAATTTCCGATGCGGTGTATTCGCGCCAGTGGCCGTTGACGATTTCGAGTTCGTTCGGATCGAGTTGATTGAAGTAACTATCGATGGGCGTCAGATTCGAAACGCCGCGTACCAGCTTCGTACGATTTGCGAGTTGCGCGAGGTTCGGCAAAGAGAGATAGAAGAGCGATCCGTTGGCGCCGACCCGGTTGATTTCCTTGATGAGCGGAAGCGGGTTGAAGTTGAGATGTTCGAGCACTTCGCACATGA
>JBLHOB010000261.1:0-5250 GCA_047619425.1 Myxococcota bacterium | reverse complement strand
TCTCGGTGAAGGCTCGCACCGGGGAAAACACCAGACTGCACGTCGCTGCCTGCGAGGATCGTCACGCCGGCTTCGTGAAGGCGACGCACGTTGTCGCGACGCGCTTGGCGAGTGGTCTTCATGATGTCGAGCCAACTTCCAAGCGTCCCGACATCAAAGCCGTCAGGGGAGGGATAGAACGATTCGATGACGCTTGCGGGGACGGTTTCGCGCTCGAGTTTGGTCGGGATGAGCGGGCCTTCGTCCGAGCGGGCGTAGCGGTCGAACACTTCACTCGTCGTCACCATGGGGATGCCATAGGAGGCGAGCTCGGCGATCTGAGCCTCCGACATGCGCTCTTTGTAGACGCCGTGTACCCAGAGTGCGACGCCTGCCTCGGCTGCGTCAATGGCATCCTGTGTGGTGCCAATGTGCGCCACAGTGCGCAGGCCGCGCGTCTTGGCCTGAGCGACGATCATGCGTGCGACGTCCCGGGAAAGTGTCGGCGCCTCCAACGGGATTTGATCGATGACAATCTTGATGCCGTCCGCTCCGGCGTCGGCGAGTGCGTCAACTTCTGCGATGGCATCGTGGACGTCTTCAACCGGGGTGCCGACTTTGTCGACGAGGTACCAGGCGATCCATCCGGGCGCGAGTGCTTCAATCAGCGAGCGCGGGTGTCCGTGTTCGCAGGTTAGAATTTGGCCGGTCGTGTAAATGCGCGGGCCAATGAGTTCGCCCGCAGCCACCGCGTCGCGGCGCGTAAACGCGTCACCCGAGGAGTCCGAAGGGTCGAATACTGTCGTGACACCGGAGTAGACAAAAGCGAGAAGATTGCCCTCGGGGTCGGGGCTCGCGAACTCCCATGTCGGGGCTGTAGCCGAGGAGACGTGGCCGTGCATGTCGATCAAGCCGGGGACAAGGCTCGCGCCTTCACCCGAAATGAGGGTTGCACCGGTCGGCGTCGGGGCTTCGCCAGTGGGCGAAACATTTGTGATGATATTGCTCTCGATGGTCACGTCCATCGCGGGGACGGTGGTGAGGTTTGCAGTGTCCACTACGGTGACGTTCTGGATCACGATCGTGGTTTCAGGCGTACTGCTTCGAGTGACTTGCACCGAGGGCGGTGGAGAGGCGCAGCCTGCGATCAACGCCGCCGTGGCGCATAGCGAGACAACGGCTGCGCGGATCGAGTGCGTTGCACCCGAGGCAAATCGGCGCGGGTGAGCGGGGCGGGTCGAGTGGTCGAGCGGCATGGGCGTATCCTCTTTGGGCGCGATGCGGAAGGCGAATCCTATGGTGCGCTGTGAAAGCGGTGAGGTCGGGGGGATGCGGCGAAAAGACTAGCGAGTTAAAGCGCTGATTCGCCGCTTGGCGTTGGCTTGGTGAGAGTTCGCTACGGCGATGCGTTCAACGCAGCAATGAGCTCGTCCAAAGTCGCAGCGTTTTGCTCTTCGAGAGGAGCGCAGGCCAAGAGCGCTTGAGATTCGGCTGCGTCCTCCGTGGCGCCGGCAAACGCGCGCCATGCCGCGGCGCCGGCGCGCTCGGCTTCGGCCTGCATTGCAAACTGTTCGGTGAGGGGAAAGCCTTCGAACATCGCAACGTACTGTTCGGGCAGCCCGGCGTGATTGAGGAGAAGACGCTCGCGTACCTCGGTGCCGCGCGGATGAAGGGATTCGACGCGTGAGGCAATGTCTTCTTCCCGGGCGGCGCAGGCGAGCAAGGCATCTCGCGTTGCATCGTCCTTTCCCTGCTCGGCCCAGGCTCGGTAGCGGGATGCAGCGATTCGCTCGCCCAGAGCTGCAAAAATTCTCTGTTCCTCGGGTGGGTATGTAGCAAGGATCGGTGCAAGCATTCCGATGATGCTGGGTCTCTCGGTCACGATGTCGCCTCCGTTGCATCGCCCCAACCGATGTGTCGCTTGTCGAAGCGCCATCCGTCGTGGGTGTTGTGGAACTCGTCGACGTAGGTTGCCACGCCTTTGATTTCGGCGGCACCCGTCGCAGCCGTCACCCAGATTAAAAGCAGCTGGGTTGTGCCTGTAACCCTATCGTGTGTCACGGGCATTAGCAGTGTGTTGGTTTGGAAATGCTGGGGCCGAATTCCGGCGGCGCGGTTCTCCTGCCAGCGGCTCTGCGCCCAGGCGAGAACCTCTTCACGGGTCTCGGCATTGCCGACGGGCGTTGTGAGCTTGCCGTCCGGGGTGAAGAGCCCGGCAAAAGTCGCGACATCTCCCGAGTCGAAGCTTCGCGAGTACTCGGAAATTAAATCGAGAATTGCGAGATGGTCGTCGGCTGTGATCGACGTTGTTGATGTTGTTTGTGTGGCTGATGACGTCATCGGTAGCTCCCGCCTGCACGATCATGTGGACTACGGCTCGTACGATTTGCTCCAGTCTTGTCCCCACGGTACGTCGGTGAGGATGCTGAGATTGTCGTTCACCTTATAACTCCGGGGAAAGAAACCTTCGTAAGAAGCGGTTTCGTTGTGAATGCGTTCGAGGGTCTGCGAGAAATCCAACAGATCTTGTCGGGTTAGCGTGGGGACTCCAGATTCAACAAGTCGATGCGCACCGTAAAGAGTCGACGTGTCGTCCACCTGCATCAGCAGCCGCTCGACGGTTTCGGCATAGGCGCCAAGCGAAGAGCCGGGAAGAAACGCGTAAAGCTCGCCCGGGTAGAATGTGTCGCCGGTAAAAAATTGGGACCGCTCCGGATCTTCGAGGATCATGGAGTCGCCTGTGTGGCCCGGAGTGTGGCGGACGATGATGCGGCGCCCGCCGAGATCGATCGGCTCGTCTGCAGCCCACCACTCGGTGACGACAAGTGCGCGATTGGCAAAATGTTCGATAAAGCCGAGATGCTCGCTGTCAAAAACCTCGAGGACATCGCCTTTGTCGCGCCAGCGCAGGGGAGGGATGTCCAACATTGCCGCCGCCTCGAACTTTCCGAAGTGTCCCACATGGTCGTAGTGCAAATGAGATACGGCCGTCGTCACCGGTAGCGAAGTGAGGCTTCGCACGACGGGGGCGATGTCGCGAAGCCCCGGTCCGGAGTCAAATAGGATGGCTCGGGATGTGCCGAGGATCAGATAGTTGAAGTTGCCTTGGTGATAGCGGGGTTCACCAATGGCGTAGGTGTCGTCGTCGATGCGCGAGACGATGAAGTAGTCGTCATACCAATAGGCTTCGCTGCCCTCGTTCGTTTGGTAGCCCAATGCGGGGATGGGGAGCGTCGGCGCCAGGAGTCGCACGATCGCCATCCGGTGGTTCATCGCGAAGCCAACGACGCAGACCAGACCAAGAGTCAGGAGGGTGACTAGGAGGGGGTGACGTTTTAGCGAGGAGATTGCAGTCATGGAGGCATCAAACCGTACCAAACCGTTTCTCGGGCGGCCCTATTGAGGGAAACTCGCAGGGGGAATCGATTGGCTGGTCATCGAATAAGCAGGTTTGGACGGGGCTGGCGCCTCGATAGGGTTTGCAGCAATTGCGCACGGTCACGCGTTCACTTTCCTTGTTTCCACCGAAATGACATCTGCTCCGAGTCGCGGCAGCCCAGGCAGGCAGCCTGAGTTCAAGCGCATGGCTCAAGTCGCAACGCGACAATATTCTCGGCCGGTACCTCTCCAAATACGCCGATGGCCGTGGCGAATCGTTGGATCGCGTACTTTTCGTGCCTCTTGCGGTGGGCCCTGGCCACGACTTCGAAGGTGTCGACGCGTGTTGCATTCATGCAGTGGAAGCTGCCATGGCGCAGCAGTTCGACGCGGGTTTCGCTGAGCCCGTTTGCGTTGGCCTTGTTGCGGGGCATCGTGACCCACGCCGCCCCGTCAATGTCGACAACCCACAGCCTCAGGTCATTTATTTTGCCTGACTCCAGGGTTGCCCGTAGGACGACAACTTCTTCAAATTCGGCGAGAGTCGAATAACTTGCGAAGAAGAACACAATTGGTGAGATGGCGAGTGCGACTTTTGTGAAGAGCGGGTGCCGCACTTCATCCCCAAGCCAGTTACTCAAGAGCGCGCCTCCGAGAAGCAGCGCCAGGGCAGCTGCGCGCAGATCTCCGTCACGGGGCAGAGCGTACGGGCCCTCGTGTTGGAGCCGGATAGCGAAAACGGATAGCCCGGTGATCAGCAGAATCCACCCCATCGGTGCTCGTGTTTTCCGAGCTCCAATCACCAAACAGGCACAAAGCGCGATGAGGATGAGGAGCGTGAAGATTGCAGTCATGGGGGACCTCTCAATATGCGCGCGTCTGTTCTTTTGTTGGGGGGCGGGGCGTTGAATCGATGGCCGGCTGCTTGACCAAGACGTAAGCAAATTAAGGTTTCAGCCGCGACGCCTGCTAGCATTGCGAGGTGAATCAGGAACTGGAATTTGCGGCTCGTTTGCTCGAGCAAATCGTTTGGCTATCGCGCGATACTCTACTCGCGCCATTGTTGCCTCAACGCGACGGCATTCCCAACTCCGTTGAGGGAATAACGGCGGAGTGGCTTGGGGACGCGCTATCGGATCCCTACTCCGGGATCGATGTCGAGTCGTGCACGCTCATGGGCGGGCATTCCGGCACGACGACCCGCGAACGTATTGGCTACACCTTGCGTGGCTCGGTCATTCCGAATGACATCCCCAAGACGTTTTTTCTGAAGATCACGCCGGACTCGGCTGCGACCAAAATCTTTGCAGGCATTTTCGAACTTGGACGGTCGGAGGTTGGCTTCTATAACCACGTTGCCGCGGACGTTCCAATCCCAGTGCCCCGCAGCTTCTGCGCCCGTTCAGCGGCCCATGGCGGACGCTTCATCATAGTGCTCGAAGATCTCATTGCCCGGGGCTGCCATTTTCCTGAGGGCGACATTACCCATGAGCAGGCTCGCGCCGTCATGCAGTGCTTCGGGCGGTTGCACGCAGCATTTTGGGAGTCCCCGCGTTTTGCGAGCGATCTCGCCTGGCTTCGAAGTTACGAGAACCGCAGCAATATTGGCGTCGAACACGTGATCAGCCAGCGCGCCAACCAGCCGGCCATCGAGCGCTACCGCGAAGAGCTTTCACCCGCAGTGCGCGAACAAACCCACAAAATTCACCTACATCGCGAGGCGTTGGAAGCGTATTGGTCCGATGGCCCTCGAACGTTGATCCACGGGGACAGCCATATGGGCAATCTCTTCTTCGAGGGCGACGAGGCGGGATACTTTGACTGGCAAGTTGTGCAACGAGGGCAGGGCATCCGTGATGTCTCTTACTTCATGACGAACTCTCTTCCCACCGA
>JBLHOB010000260.1:0-5282 GCA_047619425.1 Myxococcota bacterium | reverse complement strand
ACGGAACACTTCCCGACCAACAACTCGGTAGCGGCGTCGCGACTCGGCATGGCTTCGGCGGCGTTCACCGCTTCTTCACACCGTCCGGTCGATGCAAGATGCGAGACGCGCACGCTCTGCAGGATGATTTGCTCCTGCTCCTGCTCGGATGCGGCCGTGGCGACGCCCGCGAGCATCGCAGTCGCGGATAGCAAAAATAGAACAAGGAGCACACTATTCGTCGTGAGTCCCTCGCGACAATTCGTCATTCCCAGTACTTCCCCTGTTTGAAGGTTGCCTTGTTCAGAGTTACGCAGACGTCGGCGTTGCAATTACCCGCTGCGGGAATACGCGCTTCTTCCGCTACCGGCCCCTCGATGCGCCGTTGACGTTAGGCCGTTAAGCCCGTTTGCGCCTCATCGCGAGGCCAACAAGTCCCGCCGCAAACAACATCGCGGTACCGGGCTCGGGCACCGGCTCAAGGTACGCGCCGGGCAAGATCACCGGAAACAAGAACCCGACATCGCCACCCGAGCCGAGCGGCAGACTGCCCTCGACCTGGTAGGTGAAACCAACACGCTTCGTCTCTCCGTCAATCATGCTGCCAAGCGCCAAGTCGAGAAAGTAGAAGGCGCCGCCGCCAAAGTTCGCCGTCTCAAAGCCGAGAGTCGTGCCGTCGAGAGTCGCAGACGCGTAATCGATAGCGACGGTGTTGTCGTCAAAAGCTGAGGCAGGATCCGAGTCGACGAGGATCAAGTCGACGTTGTAGGCGAGCGACGGGTCGTCGAGGATGTCCGCATTGAAGGTGATGTCCCATTCGACATCGAATACGTGAAAGTCGCTGTCGCAATTATCGCTTGATCGCGGGCAACGCTCGAAGCTAACCGGGTCAACATGAAGCAGTGAGCTGGCTGCCTCGGGCGTCGACGAACTCGCGGCCTGATAAAAGTTGTCCATCGTGCGATAGGACGAAATTCCATAACCCGCCGGGTTCAAAAACCCATAGCTGAAACCATTGTCCTGCTCGAGAGCATCAAACGGAATGTAGGGAGCGGCTTGTGCCGTGCTCGTTGCGGCCACCAGCAGTGCGCAATGCAAAGCCACGCGCACCCTACGGCGCAAGCGTGACGTCGCTGTAGGTGCCGGCGCACTCTTCCGCCTGTTTTGAAAGGCAACTAAACCCATCGACCAAAACCTCCGTTCGCGAGCGCTGCCGAACCCCGCTCCAGAATGGAGTAGTGGCTCCTGCAGCTGAACTCGCAGAATCGCTTCAAAGGTGAGTGGTTGATGGCGCCCGAATGTGGCGAGACCATTTCGCTTTTTTGTGGGTTCAAAACCCCGGTTAACTGAGGAGGTCAGCCGAATCGTGGCCTTGAGTGGCTCCCTGCGCTTACAAGGGGGTTTGCAGAAAGTACGGGCACATCATCGCCGGGCGGCAAGGAGTGAGCAGCTCGATCGAGCAGCTCGCGAGGCGGGTGTCTATAACGGGCGCCTGAACTGTCGGGACCAGGGCTAGCTGGACGAACGACAAGCGAGGGGCTTGCGGCGGGCGAGCGGAAAGTCGACTGAGGGCTGTGGAAAAGCGGCCGAACACTCGAGGGCAAGCAAAGAGCCACCAGCGGGGGGGTTACGTAATAGAAGAGCCTTCAGCGGGCTCATAAAGAGCCTTCAGCGGGCTTATCGAAGCCGGCTAGCGGACGACGAGCTCAATCGGTCGCTGAAACGTGCGATGGATCTCGCCGTTACTTGTCTGACGTGCCGTGTTGAGCGCGTCGCGACCGTCCAGCCACGCAACAACACGCAGCAGATCGGCGTCCGTTGCACGCACACAACCGGCAGAGATGGGCTTGCCGAGGGCGCGATCGTCACCGCCTCCATGCACGGCAATAACGCCGTTTGATGCGAAGGGAATCTTGACGGCACCCATGGGCGTCGAAAGTGAGGCAGGCTCGGGTTGCGCGCCCGTCTTCTTGGCCATGACACCCGGCTGCCACGACGGGCTGAGAATGACGCGCTCCAACTGGAACTTGCCTGTCGGTGTTGCGGTCCCTGGCGAGCCAAGTGCCACGCGGATCGTGGGCCCGTGCTCACCACTGCTGGGGTCGCGCACGCTCAACTGAAATGTCGAGGACGAGATCTCCATGATCAATGGAGCACGGTTAACAGCGCGCTCCGCAGGCGCAGGCGCCGTAGCACGCGCAAGAGTCCGAAGTCGGCTCATAGGCTGCGGAAGCGCCTCTGGCGGCCCGTACGCATCAATTACCGCTACCGCCAACGCGGACGGTTCCGCGCTTGCAGCGCGCAACGCCATCGGGCTTGCCAAGACTACGGTCACAACACACGCAAGCGAAATTGCAAGAAGTCCTGCACGCACGTGTGTGGCGATGCCGTGTTTCTGAGACTGGGGGGTCATCCGGAACACACGCCGATCATATCAGAACAAAATTAGAATCGTCGTGACTATTTGATGCAGTGAAAAGCATCTCAAGTACGCCGACACCCGCTCGTGTTTGGGCAGAGAGTCGTCAGGCCATCGTATCGACGCTCTGGCCCTTAGATGGGTCGCTCTTTGCCGCTGCCCTGCGCGAGTTCGTCTCATCCACCTCGTCGGTGCGCTTCATCTGCCGCGCCTCACTTGCGCGTGCAGCTTCTCGCGCTTGCGTTGCGTTGACCTGCGTTTTGCGATTTGCTGCGTCGCTGGATTCGATCTCCATGGTCTCCATTGCCTTCGTCTCCCGCCCTCCGGTTGACAGTCATAATCTACCTATCGGTTTCATTTTGAAAAATCGTGGGGAATTTTCCAGAAACCCCGGACGAATCGTCCATGAACACTTACTCTCTCGCGCACTTCATCTCCCCTTTTGTGCAAAACACGATTCTGCTTCTAGTTGCGATTGGCCACGGCCAATGAGCGCAGCAAGAGCACCAGGACAACGATCTCCCTTTCGATGACTTCGACCACCGCAAACACAGACTCAGCAAGTGAATCCAACACACGCCCGTGCGCCGTGCGAGCGCCCGCCCCTATTCGCAGTTGGCTCGAGCGCATCGCCGATGCGCAGCACACGGCTCAGATCGTTGGCGAGAGCGCACTGCAACTTGCACTCGGGCTGCAACCCACGCATTACCGCATTCACAGCTCAATCGATCGCGCGGCGCTTTTGGCACTCGCGCCTCGCGCCGTCCCCACCGGTGTGCGCAGTGGCTGTATCACGATTCCGACAAAAGCCGGCGCACTTGAAGTAATGCCCGATCAAGCGCCTTCGTCATTCTATCAAGACGATCAAGCGCGACCGTTTCGCATCCTCGCCCTCGCAGTGGATCCCTTTATCGAAGAAGTCACCGCGAGCGCCGACACCCTTGCCGACATGGATCAGCGCAGACTCGTTCCAACCCACGAAGCGCAGAGCGGGCTCACCGTTCAAGCTGCGCTTGAGGCCGCGCGCCTGATCGCACTTTACGACTTCCACCCGACGGAAGAACTTCTCGCGCGCGCGTTGCAAGAGCCAACCGCTCCGCGTCCACCCTTCGAACGACCGCGCATGCGTTACGCACTACGTGAGGTACTTCTCGCCTCGAATGTTGAGCCGGCACTAACCTGGCTGCGCGAGTCGGGCAGCGAGGCAGCCTTGGTCACCGGAGTTCGCCCCAACGCCGCAGCACTCGTCGCGCGACTGCCCGCCGACGCACACTTGCGAATTTGCGCCTGGATGATTGACGCCGAGGCGCGCAGCCTGATGCGTACCCTGCGCTTTGGCAGCGAGTTCGCGTCCGAGATCTATCGCACTCTCGAACTTCACCCCATCGACGCCTGCGTAAACCCGAACAACGAAAGTGCCGTCCGCAAGTTGCTGGGACGCGTACCTGCGGACGATCTTGCAAACCTGCTCACCTTGCGACGCGCCGAGGCCGAAGTACTCGGCTTCGCCGGCGATCGCGCGGGCGCGGAGCAAGCGAAACGCGGCATCGAACGAATCGAAGAAGCCTTCGCAACAGCGCGTGCGAAAGCAAGTGAACAACAACGAAGAACCCAGTTGGCAATTTCCGGAGCCCAGATCATGCAGACCCTTTCTTGCCCGCCCGGCCCGATGATCGGCCGCGCGATGCGATTTCTCGAACACAAGGTTGCAGCGCAACCTGAAATAAACACTCTGGACGCCTTGCGTGCAGAACTAGACACGTGGCGGGACGCATCTTGAAGGAATTTGTCGACAGCGTTCGCGCTGCAAGTTCAAAGCTGGTTTGGTCCCGGGGTGTTGAGTTGTGTCGTGCCGGCGCCGCGCGCGGTGTCACCGAAATCGACAACGAGGTCACCCTAGAAGTCTCGACGCGGCGCGGAATGATCTCGTACACGATCGTGCTGCACCTCGATGACAACGAGTGGGAATGCAACTGCCGGGCAATCGAAGACCCGTGCGAACATGTCGCTGCTGCGTGTATCGCGCTCAACCAGGCGCGCAAAGCAGGCGATCGCCTACCCGACCCGAGCGAGATCGTTGGCAGCATTCGCTACCAACTGAAACGCGGCAAGCCCAGTCTCACGATCGAACGCGAGATCATTCACAAGGACGGCGTGCATCATTTGACGAGCAGTCTGGATGCCGTGGCCAGTGGTCGCGTGCCCGGACCGCAATTCGCCGCAAGCCAGGGAGATCTCGCCGCCGAGCGAGCCCTTGGCACCCGGCGCCGCGGCACCATCCCGCCCGGCGTTTTGCCAGGGCTCTTTAAGGCGCTCGCAATCTGCCCGGACGTCAAGCTCGACGGGAAGGACATCAAAATATCGAGCGAACCCATCCTGCCTGAGTGCAAGTTGGTCGACGCTCCCGGTGGCTTCCGCATCGTTCTCGCGCCCGCGGAGAATCTCGAAGAGGTGCTCGGCGACGGCGTGGCACTAATGGGCGGTACCCTTCGCCTGCGCGGCGACACGCGCCTCACTGGGCGCGACATTCAGGATCTTGCGCGCGGACATTTCTTCGCCCACGCCCAGGTCGCCCAACTCGTAACCGATTTCTTGCCTGAGCTTCGCACGCGCGTAGAGGTGAAGGTCGAAACCGACTTGTTGCCCAAGACGAGCGAGACCGAAGTGCCGCGGATCATCGTCCAGATCGAACGCCGTGCAGATGCATTGAGCGTGTTGCCCGTGTTGGTGTACGGCGATCCAGTCATTGCCCGCATCGACGCCGACAAACTCGTACACATCGACGGCAAGATCCCGATGCGCGACAAGAAGGCGGAGAGCCTTCGCGTACAACACCTGCGTGACACTCTGGGGCTTACTCCGGGCTACCGCGTCGACCTGCGAC
>JBLHOB010000259.1:0-5304 GCA_047619425.1 Myxococcota bacterium | reverse complement strand
CTTGCATGTCATCGTCGTAGGAGTCAAAACCCTGATCGAGGCCGAGGCGCTTCTTCAGCATGGGGTTGCTCAAGATTGCCGCGGTCCGATAGCCGTTTTGTTGCAACGCTTCGGCCAGGGTCTGTGCGGAATCGTGGAGCTTCTGCTCGCCGTTGCGCGTACCGACGGTGTGGAAGCCCGGGTACTTTCCCGTCAATAGAGAGACGTGAGATGGCGCAGTGGTTGGCGCTGCAGAAAATGCCCAAGTAAAGCGCGTGCCCTTCTTGGAGAGCGCGGCGAGTACGGGCGTGTTGTCGAGGCCCGCTCCAGCGAGATGGTCAGAGCGCAACGTGTCGATTGTGATCAGCAGAAGTGACGGTGGCTGCGCGGTCGGTGCGTTATCGCATGCGATAAACACCGCCGCGGCAATGCCGAAACCCATCGCGACGCAAAAGCGAAGCCTATTGCTCTTGCATCGATTGATGCGTCGATCTTGAGACCACATCGAAGTGCTAGGCGTTGTCCTCTATCAACTCATTCTCATCTTCATCGTCCGTGTCTGGAATGAGTGATGGTTCGTTGTGCCCGCGCGACTCCCGATGTTCGTTGCGGCGCGACCTCATGTGACGAACTTGTTGTTTAAAGCTCTCAAGGGCGTCGTGCAACGCGCGGTCGAGTTTGGGGCCGGTGCGGCGGGCGACGATCTCCTGCCCGCGAGCTTCGCAAGTGATCTTCACCTCGTGCTCGGTGTGGCCTTTGTGCCGGGATGGGTTCCCCGAGATTCTTACGTCGATCAGGTCGTTGTGTCCTTGATCGGCTAGCTCGTGTATTCGCTCCTCGATTTGTTCCTTGTGTACATCCCCTACCCACTTCGCCTGGTGCCAATGGATCTGCAAGTGCTCTCCTTTCCTATTTTCCCGGTGAACCCCAATGGGAACCTTGACGGAAACTTTCTGGTTTAGAGTGGCTCGCCCCGCTGGTAGTTCGTTTGTTCTTTGCCTCTATGTATCGATACCGAACTTGTGCTCGTTGCGCTGGGCTGACTTTCGAGTTTCCGTTCGAAAAGTGATCGATATGGATGCAATCACCTACGTTTTTGTTCGGGGTCAAATCGATCAATCTTGAGAGAGAAACGGCCCAGTTCTATTTGTCGTTGCGTTCTTCGTCGCGTTCTTGGCCTTGCATGTACAAATCGCTCAACTTTTCGGCGCTGACACTGAGGAAGAGCGCTTCGGCTGTGGCGGTGACGCGGTCGTCGGCAATCACCTTGCCACTTGCGTAGATCTTGCGTCCCTCCGTCCGGTCGAGTTGCGCTTTGAAGTGAAGCTTTGTGTGGAGCGGCGTCGGGCGTTTGTAGTTGACGTTCAAGCTTGCGGTCATGCTCGGTTGGCCGGTTAGTGAATTGACAAAGCCCAACACTTCGTCGAAGGCCGCTGCGATAAACCCACCGTGCACACAGGCGGGGGGCCCCTCGAAGGCAGAGCCAAAAACAACGTCGCCTTCAACCGTCATGCGGTCGCGGTCCGCCACCAATGAAATGGGTGGAGACAAAGGGTTGGCGAGTCCTATCAGTGGGCTGTGGTCGAAGAACGCGGCGGCGTCTCCCGAGATTGCAGTCTCCGCCCAGCCTTCGTACTTGGCGCCTTTGGGGTACTCGGCGAGACGCTTCGAATAGCGTTCGAGTGCGTCAGCGGCCTCGGCGAGATCGGCTTCGGGCGCATCGATCTCGACGAGTCGTTCGATGACTTCACGCATCGCCTGAGCGAGCCGGCGTCTTTCTGCCCAGGCTCCGGTCGCGTTCATCGAGCTTGCGTCCCAATGGGTAAACCTCCGAACGAAATCGTTGTCGGTACTCAAATCGGAGACCCCCTCTCGCTCAGTGCCATTGCGGATGTTCGTTTACCGCGTCGCCCATCTTTCGGTGATTGCGCCCCGCACCCTCTTTATCGGCGGGCCCGGTTTATTGGTGAACGCCAAAGCCATGTCCAAGGGTAGATCAGCGCACCAGCGGTCGCATTGATTGGCTTTGTGCCAAATAACCGCACTGGGGCGCCTTTTTTCGTGCTGCGCGCAAAAAAGAAGTGAACCCAGATCTCACGATGACCGGATCTGTCACGGCGAGCCGCTTTTATGAGGTAGACGGGCTAAGCGGAATCGGGTGAACCCGCAAAAACGCGCCAAAAAGGCAGTGAGAGCGACCGAAAGTCCAGCCGGCAGAAAGACAGACCCCCAAGAGATGCAAAAGACATTCGAAGTACAAAAACAGGAGAACCATCCCATGAAGGCATGTCACGCAAACCACTCTTGCACCATCTGCGGCTCAACGGCGATTCATGTTGACGAGGTCTACGAGTCGGCGCTTTCAACTTCCCTTTCAGCCGGCGGTCGAGCGAGGTTCGCGGGGGCGAGTTCGGCGGTCCTAGTCCTCAATGAGTGCGCGCGCTGCAATCATCGCTGGACACACACGTCAGTCGCCGTGCCTCGCGCAAAGACGATGCGGGTTCGACGGCCCATGCGCGTGGGAATGGAGGGCTCGGCAATCGCTTCGTGATAGTGTCCCCCTATGCGATTGGTTCTGTACACAGGGAAGGGCGGGGTGGGAAAGACCACCACCGCGGCCGCTACTGCCCTGGACAGTGCCGCGCGCGGGCGACGCACGCTGCTGATTTCCGCTGACGCCTCGCACAGTCTTTCAGACGTGCTCGGCCAAAGGGTGGGAGCAAAGGCTGTTTGCATTGCTCCGAATCTCGAAGCGGTCGAAGTAGACGCCCGGGTCGAGATGGCAAAGCATTGGGGCCAGATTCGCGACTTCTTGGTTTCGCTCTTTCGCTATCAGGGCATCGAGGGGGTTGTGGCGGAAGAGTTGGCGCTGCTGCCCGGCGCCGAAGAACTGACGACCTTGCTTGCGGTCGACGAGGTTGCGCGATCGGGCCTCTACGACTTTGTTGTTGTCGACTGCGCGCCCACCGACACCACGCTTCGCCTTTTGACCCTCCCCGATGTCGCGCACAGCAGTATCCGGATGCTCATCAAGCTGCAACGCGCGCTTGCCGCAGTCATGACCCCGCTCGCCAGCGCGGTGCTCCCCGTACCTCTTCCCAATGCCGCGGTCTTCGCTGAGGCGGAAGAGCTTCTATATGGCAAGCTGCGCACGCTGCGCGAGCGCATCGTCGACAAAGAGACCAGCGTGCGACTCGTCGTCACGACCGAGAAAATGGTCATAGAAGAAGCGCGGCGCGCATTCACGGACTTGTGTCTCTTTGGTTTGCGTTGCGACGCCGTTGTGATCAATCGACTGCTCCCGGTCGAGGCAACCCAGGAGGCTTTTTTCCGCGAATGGGGTGAAGTGCAGCGCGAGCGACTCGACGAAATCGCCGGGGTCTTTGCGCCTCTTCACCTGCTCGAAGGTCATCTCGGCAAGGAGGAGATCATCGGCCCGGGGCCATTGGCGGCACACGGCGCCCAACTCTTCAAGGCATGCGCCCCTGACGCTGTGCTCTCCGATGCGCCGCCCATATCGTTTCATCGCGAGGACGACCGCTACTCGGTCGAGATCCCGTTGCCCGGCGCAAGCCTTGATGCCCTCGATATCACAAAAGTCGAAGGCGACCTGCTGGTAAAGACCGCAACCGTGCGTCGCGCAATCAAGCTGCCGCGACGCATGATGGGACTTTCCGTGAGCGAGGCGCATCTGCGCGATGGCGTCCTCTCGGTTTTCTTTCCCGATCGTTCGGCAGCAGACGAAGCTACCCGGCAACGCCAAGACGGTGGGCGCTAGCGATGCGCGTATTGCTCCACATGGGCAAGGGCGGCGTTGGCAAGACGACGCTTTCCCTCGCCAGCGCATTGGGCGCGGCCGAGGCGGGGCACCGGGTGCTGGTCTTGTCGACCGACAGCGCGCATAGCCTTGGCGATGCTCTGGGCAGGCCCGTTGGCTCGAAGCCTGTATCGATTGCGCCTCGGGTTGTTGCCCGGGAGGTGGGCGTGCTCGACGAACTCGCTCAGTCGTGGGGCGAGATTCAAAATTGGCTGCGCGAGTTGCTGCGCGACGAAGCGGACGAGATGGTCGTCGAAGAGCTGCTGGTCTTTCCGGGCCTCGAAGAGCTTCTGGCCCTGCGCGCGGTTTGCGAAGTAGAAGCAAGCGGCGAGTTTGACGTCTGCGTGGTGGATTGCGCGCCCACCGGATCCGCACTTCGAATGCTTCGTTTTCCCGATGCCCTGGCGATTTTTATGGACCATGTCTTCGACCTGGAGCGCAAGGGTGCGAACCTTTTGCGTCCGTTGCTCGGCGGGGGAAAGGCCGGGAGGCTCTTGCCGAGCGAAGCCTTCTTCGGCGCGTTCGAGAGGCTCCACAGTGAGGTCGCCGACGTGCGGCAGATCCTGATGGACAATTCGCGTACGAGCGCGCGCTTAGTCGTAAACCCGGCACAGGTCGTCATCTCCGAGGCGCGTCGCACGTTCGCGTACCTGAGTCTCTATGGGATCGCGACCGACGCGGTATTGGTGAATCGGGTATTGCCGCCGACCGCGGCTGACGGTTTCTTCTCGCGTTGGGCAGAGCGCGAGGTCGAGGGGCTCGCCGACATTGCGGCGTCGTTTCCGGTGCCGCAATTCCTGGCCCCGCTTCAAAGTCGCGAGGTAATCGGCGTGCCGGCCCTCGAACAACTCGCGCATGAAACCTATGGCGAGCGCGACCCAGCCGAACTCATGGTTACGACTCAGCCCATACGCTGGCGGAAGGCCGGCCAACAAACCGTGCTTGAGATCGAACTCCAGGGGATCGAGAAGAGCGACATCGAACTTCTCGATGCTGGGAGTGAACTTCACCTTCGAGTTCGGGACGTATCGCGACGTATCTCGCTGCCACTCTCGGTGGTGGGGCTCCCGATTGAGAGCTCATCGTTGGCTGACGGCGTGCTGAGTGTTTCGTTTTCACAATAGCGACTGCGAAATGTTCGACTCTCGGGGTGTGGCGTGTTAGCTTCGCTCAATAACGATGACCATGGGCACCTGCTCGAATCGCGTGTTATTCACTACAAGTTGGCTCGTCGCCACCGCGCTTGATTCCCCCTGAAACAGATCCATCACCAAATCAATCAATTCCGCGTTAAAGACCAATCCCCCCGACCCGAAAAGAGATGTGCAAGTTCTTTTAATCGGAGCCCGAAAGGTCGGAAGAAATCGCATGGTCAACATGTGCAGTGTGCGTTCGGATTGCGCTTTCGTGTTAGGTGCATTCTGCTTCGCTGGGAACTCAGGGGTCGCTATCGATATGCAAGCTTATTCCAAGATGAAACGAGCAAATACTCAGGGCATTCCCGGAGA
>JBLHOB010000258.1:0-5305 GCA_047619425.1 Myxococcota bacterium | reverse complement strand
GGGTCTTTCTCTTTGGCCAGTTTGCGAATGCGCGCCGAAATGAGCTTTGCTCGCGCGTTCCTGGTCGACACGCTGGCCGGCAATTTTCTGAAGGCGTTCTTCTTGATTAGGGCGTCGGGGTCGAATCCGCCCTCCCGGACGATTCTCAAAACGAGCTTCAAACTGGGCAGATTCCCAGCTTTCAAATTTTTGATGTCGTCGACATGGGCACCGGTACGGGCCGCTGCCTCTTCCCGAGTATGGCCTTCTGCCTCTTTTAGGATCCGAGCCGCGATGCGACGGATCTGCTTCCGACTTGATTGACTCCCGCGGGTCTTAGAATCGACACCGGGCGGGCGGCCCGGGCCGCGTTTGCCCGCGGCCTTCTTCTTGGCAGCCTTTTTCTTCGCAACTTTCTTATTGCCGGCCTTTTTCTTGACGGCTTTCTTCTTTGAGGCCTTCTTCTTCGCGACCTTTTTCTTCGCGACCTTCTTTACAGCTGCCTTTTTCTTGGGCGATTTCGTCGATGTTTTCCGCTTAATCGCTCGTCCGGCCTTCTTTTTAGCTGCCACTTCTCTAGTCATCCTTGCAGTGCTTATCCTGCGTTTCCGTGCGCCGAGCCCACACGGTCGTCCAATATAGCGTTCGGGTCGATTGCCCGACACGTCTACCTTGCTGTGTATTGTTTAGTCATTCACGGATTCACAAGCAAGCACAATATGACCCGAGTTAATCATTTTTGCGTAGTCCGCGTAGTTGATCCCCCGCATCCGTCACTAAATAGAGTTAATCTTTAGTGCGTAAGCTACATGTGGAGAGCACGCCCACTCAATCGTCGTCACAACACAAATCTGATAGAAGCCTATACGTGCCTCAGGCCGGTCCATTATCGAGCCGAGAGACATCGAAGTAGGCCCACAAGGGATCAAACGCGAGCAACGTCAAGGCTTGACAGTACAAACTGCGCCGGAATCAACCCAATCGTGAAGTCGTTGGCAGTTCTGACGACGCTTCAAACTCGTCGTAAAGCCACGCGCAAACGAGCACCCTACGGTGAGGAAGCGAACGCGGGATGCAACCCTAGTTGTCCGCTTCGAGGGCGATAACGAGCTTCCCGCGCTGGTATCTCTCGGCACCGATGATCACAAGCTGGCCGCGCTTGAGACGTAGGTCGGATTGTACGAGCCCGCTGATCTCTACGGAAATCAACGCGCTGTCACTCTCGACAACCAAGGGGCGAATTCGCAGCCGACGACGGCTCGGCAACTTCATGTCGAAAACTTCGTCGTCAGCGAATTTCAGCTTTTCCGACTCAAGAACCTTGATGCCCTCGTAGCGGAATTGGTTCTTCAATTCTTTGTGCAATCGCTTCGCAGCATCGTCGATCCCGGCCTTCTCACTCGTGAGATTTGCGACGATCACCTTGATCGCAAATCCTTTCCCTGTGCCGGTTGGTGCCTCGGAATCGGCGATTGCCAACGTTGCAGATGACAAGTACGCAATCGCCATCCCCGCGAACAACAGTGCCGAAACGTACCTGCGTTTTTGATCGCCTCCTGTCACCTCAAATCTCCGCTGCATCCGCATTTTGCTCGGGAACTCACGCACCCTCCGCCACCTCGGGCGAATCCATCAACCAGATGATCGTTACATCATCGGTGTCTTGCGAGACTACGTACGAAACTCCATTGGTCTGCAAGTAGCGAAGTGAACCACCTGGAAGCCGGTCGTTCGCGCTCGCAATCGGATGTTCCGGAATCAAGCTTGAGTTGTCCACGACCAACATGGCGAGTACGGCAGCCGCAACCGCAGCAGTTGCCGTTACCGGCGCCCAACTCCACTGCCAGCCCGCTGCACCGCGTCGCGCGCCCGATGCGCCCTCGACCTCGCGGTCGATTGTCGAGAGTGCCGGCCCGATCTCCGCCCAAAAGTCAGGGGGCAAATTCGTCCCGTCGACTTCCGACGCAGGTGCCTCTTCAATCTCGCGGATCAAAATCGACAAGCTTTCGAGTTCGGCGAGCTCTTCGCGAAGCGCAGGCGAGTTTCGAAGCTGACGCTCGATTCGCCACTTCCCAAACCGGGAAAGTGCACCGTCGTGATAGGCGTGTAGCGCCTGCGTTTGCTTTTCGTCGCGAGTCAAGAACTCTCCTCTTCGCCCGTTTCGGTTGCCCGGTTGCTCGGGCCGATCCCCTGCTCTCTCAAGATCTCTTGCAGCCGCTTTCGCGCATGAAAGAGTCGGCTCATCACCGTGCCCTTTGGAATTTGCAACACACTCGCAATTTCGGCGTAGGGCAAACCGTCCACTTCGCGCATCACCAGTGTCTGTCGAACTGCATCGGGCAAGCTTTCGATTGCCTTCGCGAGCTGCTCTCGCAGCTGCCCGCGCTCGACTTCCTCACCCGGGCCGCGAATCGTAGATGAGAGGTTCTGTGGGCTCGACTCAGCGAACTCACTGCTTTGCGTCCTCTCTTCGTCAAGTTCGACGTAGCGGCCGGACTTGTCAGCTCGACGCATGTCCAGACATTGGTTGTAGGTCAGCCGATAGAGCCAGGTTGAAAACGCCGAGCGTCCCTCGAACTTTCGCAAGGCGCGGTACGCCTTCAGGAACGACTCTTGTACGGCGTCCTGCGCCCAGTCGGGATCGCGTAGCAGCCGCAAGGCGAGGGCATAAACTCGGCCTTCGTGCCGACCCACCAAAATGCGAAATGCGCTGTGATCGCCATCTTGCGCGAGTTTGATCACTTCCTGATCGCTCAGTGATTGCGCCGACAAAACCTCAACGTCCCCTGAATGTGTTGCCACCGTTGTCATCGTGGCTGCCGCTGTCATGAGATTCCCCGTCCTTGTCCATTGTTCTCCAATCAGACGCGGCGGGGAACGAATCCATTCAGCGCTCCGTGGGGAAATTCAGCTAAAACACTGATTTCCTTGGATTTTCAACGCAGGAAGATCCTCAAATTGCGTGCAAACAAGGGCCTGTCGTCCCGGCCCCCCGGAGCAAATGAGCAAACCCCATGTGCCCCCCCCTGGATTGATGTGTCTAAATGCCCCACTCCGTAAGCGCCCCGCCCAGAGACGAAGGCTGCCTAGACAAAAGATGCAAGCAGCGGATCGTGCTTGCTGCGTGCTCCGTAGTCCCAGCCGGAGGTGTCGTCGACTCGTGGCGCACAGACAGGACACCAGTATCCAGCGCCAACCAACAGGTTCGGACTCGCGTCGAACTCGTGCCCGTGATGGCACTTCCACGCGAGACGATCAGCGGGACCTGAAAATGCATTGGCCTCACAACTCCCACCGCGCGATACAGCAAATGCCTTCAAACTCGCGAGATCCATTTCGTCGAGCTTGCCCACCGGCGGGGCCTCCGGTGCCGGCGACGCTGAGCCCTTAAACGACACATCGTCCCAACCCGGGATCGCATCGAACGCCTGGCGCGAACCGTAGAAGGCGTTCACGTAGGGGGCGTTGTCCTTTTCGATCCACTCCAGAGGCTCGGCCATGGTCTTGAGGTAGGCCTTGATTAGCGGCTTCGGACAAACGGACGCGCCGAGTTTCATCCACTTCGGGAAGGCTCCGTCGAGTTGCTCCAAGTGGTCATCCAAAGAGTCGCGGAAGTGGCCGAGGTAATCGTTGAGCACGTGGCTGTCCTGGTAGTAGCCGCAGTGGAAGTTTTGCAAGGCGAACCAGTTTCGTTCAAAAATCTTCTGGTAGTGCCCGAGCCCGAGCATCGAGAACACTCGCTCCATGTACTCGAAGTACGTCACTCGACAACTCGGCCCACCGCTCATGTTGTAAACGCGTCCAAAAAACTCATCCGGCGCGTCGAGGCTCTGCACGAGGCCATAGCCGGCGTCGCGGTTCGTGATCAATTCGATCCGCTGGCCAAGGGGTTGGTGAAACAAAATCGGATCGAGCAACGAAAGCGTATTCGGGATCGCGATATACGTCTGGCGCATACTCACCCAGTATTTCAGGCCCGACTCAATAATGGCGGTCTCAGCCTCCATCTTGGTGAGCGCGTAGTAGTCATGCACGCTGGGCTTAAGTGGATCTCCAACGTTGATCCATTCGCTCGGCGGCAACCGGTCGCCGTACTGAGCGACCGATCCGACCGAGACCAACGGAATATTTTCTGCACCACCGGGCTGGGCTTTGATCGCCGCAATCAGGTTGAGCGCACCACCCACGTTAATCTTGCGCGCCATCGCGGGGTTGCGATCCGCTGCAGGGGAAATCATGGCGGCGGGGTGAAGTACCGCGTCGACACCGGTGACGGCTTTCAGCACGTCGTCGGGGCTCGTCAGGTCGCCCCAAATAACCTCGACGCCGTTGCGACCATCGTGGGGAGCGAACTGCTTTTTGTTGACCTTCGAAGGACGCAGCAACAAGCGCGTCTTGAAGCGGTCCGTTCGACGCAGCAACTCGGCAAATGCTTCGCTGCCCATGGATCCAGACGCCCCTGTGAGCAGGACGGTTCGCTTCGACATATCGGTTTTCCTTTGTGGAATACAGTCGTAATGAAGTCGTGCGGAGTGCGCTCTTCGGACGGGAGCCGCTCGCAAGACGCACCTAAGTGTAGGCGGCGCGTAAAAACCCGGCGCTTACTCGTAAACACTTCCGCAAACGTTCTCGCTGTGACGCGGTGCCTTGCGGCCGGCGCGCTACTCGGCGATTTCGCCTTCGCACGCTTCAAGCGCATCAGTAATTTCTTCGGTGCAAGCCCCGTCGAAATCCGGAAGGTAGAGCCCGCCTTTTTGTGCAACAGCGGGGTTCTCCGTGTCGACGATTAGCTCCTTCTCGTCGCAGGTCAATTCGGAGTTGCACTTCCAGAAATCGCTTAGAGCATCCTCGCACTTTGACGACACGGCCTTCTCTTCGCCTGCGACCTCGCGACAAATCAACAGGCACACACTCTCAAAAGCGCCTTCGTTATTGCTCCCCGGGGCAAGGTGGTTGTAATCAACGCACAGATCCATATCGTCTTCAATCGCATCGAATCGATCGATGTTGTCAGGAGCGTGGCACGTGTCGCACTCGATTAGCTCCACGCAAAAATCATCGCAGTAGTCGCTGGCATCTTTGCCACCACTCTCGCTCGAACACGACGTGAGAACCATCGCGAGCAGAGCCGCTAGTAAAACCACCGCATTCTTGTTCAACATCATTTCGTACCCTCGCGCATGAAACATCCCACGCTTGAACTCGTTACTTCTGCAGCTTTGGTGCTGCCACTAAATTGCCCGGCCCTGCTTACATCGATCGCTCTGGTTGTTCGTTGTTCCTAGTCGTCAGACTCAACATCGGTGACGTCAGACTCAACATCGGT
>JBLHOB010000257.1:0-5309 GCA_047619425.1 Myxococcota bacterium | reverse complement strand
CTGCTGAATTTCCAGCGACGTTGTTGCCCAAGGGCGGTATCGTGCTCTCGAGTACGCTGTAAAACGCAATGAGCAAAGCTGGCTAATGTCCGAGCCATCGATAACCTCAACTAGCCCTCAACTACGCTCACTCTGGAGAAGGAAGCCCCGATGTCCGAACCCGCACTCCTCGCCGACCAAAAAGGCCACGTCCTTACCGTCACCATCAACCGCCCCGACAAAAAGAACGCAGTCAATGCGGAAGTCCTTTGCGGCTTGACCGACTCGTGGCGTCGGTTGGATGAAGACGACGACCTGCGAGTGTGCATCCTCACCGGCACCGGCAAAGACTTCTGCGCGGGCATGGATCTCAGTGTCATCAACAAACTCGCGGCCGGCACGCCTCCCGAGGACGAGTTTGAAGAGCGCTTGAAGAGCGAGCCGAACATCATGTTTGACGGTTGGCTAAAAACCTATCGCCCCACGAAGCCCGTGATTGCCGCAGTCGAAGGCTTTGCCCTCGCTGGCGGAACCGAGATCTTGCAAGGCACCGACATTCGCGTGGCTGGAGAGAGCGCGACCTTTGGGGTCACCGAAGCACGCCGCGCGCTGTTTCCGATGGCGGGTTCAACCGTGCGCTTGCCACGACAGATTCCCTACACGATCGCCCTTGAAATGCTGTTGACCGGTGCCGACTACACCGCACGACAATGCCTGGAGTTTGGCTTGATCGGACACGTCGTCCCCGACGGCCAAGCGCTCAGCAAGGCGAACGAAATCGCCGAGGTCATTTCGAACAACGGCCCAATCGCCATTCGCGCAATCTTGAAGTCGGTGCGCGAGAGCTTCGGCCTCCCCGAAGAGCAAGCCTTCAACGAAAAGGAAATGCCCATCGGTATTCCTGTATTTTCGTCCAAGGACGCAAAAGAAGGACCAACCGCATTTCTCGAAAAGCGAAAACCTGTATTTCAGGGCAAGTAAGAGAAAACAGGGAGAATGCCCGACGCCGTTGAACGAGCAACGTTGGCGCCACATCAGCAATGCGCAAGCGACACGCACGCCTCGCCAACCATTCAACCTGTCGTCAGTTTCTTGGTCACTTCAAGTCGCTTCGCGGTCACTCACCCGTGAATTCTCTCCATCAAAGGAGAGAACTAAACTTGGATGGCCCCCTGTCGATTCTCCACCTGACAACGAGTGCAGCGCAATCGCACCATTCGCTGGCGAGCCCGGAGACCTACGCGCCAGGCGAGCGAAGCCCGTTTGTCGCGGTGACAGTCGCGATGGCTTTCGCGGGTTGCCTCGTCGCCACCGCCGACGTTCGCGTGGCTTCCGAACTGCCGTGGACGCTGATCTTTTTGATCCTCGCAATCCAAGCCGAGGTTCGGACCTTTCGCATTCCAAAGGCATTCGCACTCGCGGCTCTCGCGGCTCGCCTCGGATATCTGCTTGCAACCGCAGACCCATCGACGGTATGGCTCAGCATCGCGGGGGCGATTGTTGCCCCGGCACTGCTCTTTCCTCTCTACGGCGTTGGGCTGATCCGACTCGGCACCCTCTATGCCGGCGCGGCGCTCGGCGCGATCGTCGGTATTGAAGTCATCCCAACGGTGCTGCTGCTGGCCGCGCTCGCGGGGGTTCCATTCGCCCTCCTGCGATTCCACTACGGTGCCAACCCCGCGACGCTTCCGATCTTCACGATTGTCGCCTTTGCAGTGGCGGCATTCCCCCTCCTGTAGGGGACGAAGGAGCGAGCGAACATCGGCTCGTTCCCATTCGGGCTCGTGCTCAACTAGCCGGTGCGAACGTGCGGGAACTCTCTTCGGGGCTGCTACTATGCCGCCCGGAGGAAGTATGGGCGCACCTAAAATTTCAGCTGCAGGACGAAGACGATGAGCCCGCTCGCCTGGCCGTTGCTTACAAGGCGGCGGCGTAACGCGGTGCTGTGCGTTCTTGCTCTCGCCTCGAGCGTGCTGCTACCAGCAGGCTCTGGTGCGAATAGTACCCTTGAGGGCACCCGCGAACGCGAGGCGTGCGAAGACCGCACGCCGGACAAGCGAGCCTTCTTTGGTGACCTTCACGTACACACGGGCTTCTCCCTCGATGCGAGCACCATGGGCACCCGCGCCCGCCCAAGCGACGCGTATCGCTTTGCCTGGGGAGAGCGCGTCGGCATCCAGCCCTTCGACGCCAACGGGCGCCCGATGCGGAGCGCCCAACTCGAACGTCCACTCGACTTTGCCGCTGTCACCGATCATGCAGAATTGCTCGGCGAAACACGCATCTGCAATACACCCGGAGCGACGGGCTACGACTCCCTGGTCTGTCGGATCTATCGCGGGTGGCCCCGCGTTGCATTCTTCTGGATGAACTTCCAAGCCAACCGGGCTCAACGTCACGACTTCTGCGGCGAAGATGGCGCGATCTGTCGCAACGCTGCCCGCATCCCGTGGCAGGAAAACTGGGAAGCCACCGAAGCCTCCTACGACCGCAGCTCGGCGTGTCGCTTCACATCGTTTCACGCCTACGAGTGGACCGGCGGGGCCGGCACCGGTGAGAACTACCACCGCAACGTCATTTTCGGCAATGACGTCGTGCCTGAGCTTCCACTGAGCTTTATCGACGCTCCCAAACTCGTCGATTTCTGGTCCAGGTTGGGTAAGACCTGCCGCGACGCCGGCACTGGCTGCGACGTCCTCGTGATCCCCCATAACTCGAACCTTTCGGCGGGCAAGATGTTCCGCAGCAAGTACGACGATGGCAGTCTGATCGGCAAAGCAGAAGCCGAGGCGCGCGCAGCCTACGAACCGCTGGTTGAAATCATGCAGCACAAAGGCGAGAGCGAATGCATGTTCGGCCTCGATACGGAAGACGAACTCTGTCGCTTTGAAAACCTTGAAATGAACAGTTTCTCTGGACGCTTTATGCCAGCCGCATCCAACCCGCCGGTGCCAAGACAGTTCGTGAGAAACATCTTGAAGGAAGGCCTCTCCATCGAAGAACGCCTCGGTGTGAACCCTTTCAAATTCGGCATCATCGCGAGCACCGACACGCACCTCGGCACTCCCGGCCTCGCCAAGGAAAGTTCGAACTACCCGGGCCACGGCGGTGCAGGGAAGCCCCCGGGCGACGACCTGCCCAAAGGCTTCCCCGACGACATCGACTTCAACCCCGGCGGCCTCGCGGTCGTGTGGGCCGAAGAGAATTCTCGCGAAGCCCTTTTTACCGGCATGCGGAGTAAAGAGACGTATGGCACCAGCGGCCCGCGCATTCAGCTGCGCTTCTTCGGCGGATGGAATTACGACAGCGATCTTTGCAACGACCCCGCCTTCGCGACCAAGGGCTACGCCGGCGGCGTGCCGATGGGCGGAGACCTTGTAGCGCCGCCCGACTCTTCGGCGACCGATGAAGCCAACGGCAGCGCGCCCGCTCCGGTTTTTGCGATCTCGGCACTGCGCGATCCCGGAACCCCCGGACAAGTCGGCACCGCCCTGCAGCAAGTACAGATCGTCAAAGGGTGGAGCGAAAACGGCAGCCTTCACGAGCGCGTCTACGAAATCGCAGGCGATGGTAGCAATACCAGTGGCGTAGACCTCGACACGTGTGAAACCTGGGGCCCGGGCTTCGACTCGCTTTGCGGCGTATGGCGCGACCCTGACTTCGACCAGCGACAGCCCGCTTTCTACTACACCCGGGTCGTAGAAAACCCAACCTGCCGCTGGAGCCAGAAGCTCTGCATCGCAAATCACATTCGCTGCAATGATCTCGATACCGTGCCGGTTGGCTTTGAGCCGTGTTGCGACGAGAACCACACGCGAAGCATTCAAGAGCGCGCCTGGAGCTCGCCCATTTGGTACACCCCCGAGTCGTGACTGAAAGCAGCCCCTCGAAACAGCCCTCTCATACGCAGCGAATTCCATCTCGTTTGGGTCGTTTCCTGCGTTCGCCGCTCCTTCACTTCGTCGTGCTGGGCACGTTGATCTACGTCGCAAACAACACGCAAAGCGCAGCAGCGCCCTCTTTCGTTCGCGTCACCGCAGACGACATCACTCAACTCGAAGACCAATGGCAGCGCACCAGCGGGCGAGCCCCCAACGCCATGGAACGCGACCGCTTGATCGATCAGTTCGTTGACGACGAGCTGCTGTTGGTGGTGGCCCGCAGCCTGGGATGGGACCGCAACGACCCGGTCGTGCACCGACGCTTGATCCAGAACGTGCGCTTCCTCGGCGCCGCTGAGGAGCAAAGTGACGAGGAAGTTCTCGACGAAGCCTATGCGATGGCGATGGAGAAGAGCGACATCGTCGTGCGACGACGCATGCTCGAGCGCATGCGCCTCATGATCGCGGAACAAGCGCGCAGCAAAATTCCGAGCGACGAGGTACTCGAGAGCTACCTCGTCGAACACGCCGATGCGTTCATGCGCCCCGCTCAAATTCGCGTGACCCAGGTGCACCTCAGTCGGGATCGCCGAGGCGAGGCGTTGCACCAAGATGCGGTTGCTCTCGTTCGCGAACTGGCCGAGTCGGGGCTCAACCCCGAAACCGCATTGGACGAGGTCGTCGCGAAGTCTGACCCATTCCTATTGCAGGCACAGCTGCCCCAATGGTCGAAGCGCAGGCTGGGTGAGCGTCTCGGGCCCGCGTTCGCTGAGGGTGCCTTCAAGCTCGCGGTAGGTGTCTGGGCAGGCCCCGTGATTTCGAGCTACGGCGAGCATGCCGTTTGGGTCCACGAAAAGATCCCCGCAGTTTTGCCCGAACTGGCCGCGATCAAAGACAAGGTGACCGCCGAGGTGCACCGCCGCATGGAACGAGAGGCTCTGCGCGAAGCACTCATCGAGTTGCGCGAGCTGACCGAAATCGAAATCGCCGGCCGGGAGTAGCGCTCCCCACGCAGCTGCTTGAATGGCTTGGATTTAGGTTTTATTGAGCTTACCCAGCATTTGCTCAGCCCAACCGCCTGGCACCTGGCCTTCGATCTTCACTTTGCGGGTTTGGAAACGCCAGCAATCGTTCGCTGCGCGGTATTCATCTTCGTAGCGGCCCCAATGGTCGGCTCCAGTTTCGGTAAACACGGTGAAGTAGCTGCGTCCCTGAGCACGCCCCTTGTCCATCAAGTCGATCTGCAAAGTCGATAGGTGATGCCTTCGCACGGTTGCGGCAATGCCAGAAGAATTGTTGCCCGCCTGGCCCCCAGCGGCGGACTTCCCCGTACTCGCCGCGCCGGTGAAGAGACTGCGGATCTCCTCGTGTCCACTGTAGATTCGGTGGCCGACCACCTCGAGAACCGCGTCGTCCGCAAACAGCGTCATCAGGGGATCAAAGCGCCCG
>JBLHOB010000256.1:0-5319 GCA_047619425.1 Myxococcota bacterium | reverse complement strand
CAGTTAAGCGCCGCGAGTAGGGGCTCCGGATCTTGTGCGTCTTCCGGTAGTCCGAGTCTTTGAACAAGGCCATCGTCGCCACCCACGAGCGCAGCGCTGCGGCTGCCGATCAGGTCGACCAGCGCCGAAATGGGGTCCGAAGTGTCGCGAACTTCAATTCCTTCGCTTACCCAATCGGCGAGTGGCTGGGGACGCGCGTGCCAATAGTCAGCCGCGGTCGCTCGTAAGACGACTGCGCGACCTCCCGCCGCATACACAACGAAGTGTTCTGCACCCTCTACCGGTGCAAAGCGGAGAAAATGGGCATGCCCTCGAAACGGCACAGCAAGGTCGTCTGCGTGGTAGGTAGACTCGCCCCCAGAGTAAAAGACAATGACATCGTATGGAGCGCCCTGCTCTGCGGAAGTCGCCAGCGCCAGCGCGGCCGCCTCTTCGACGGCGCGAACGTGGGCAGTAAAAAGTACCGCGGGGTTCAAAGCGCACTGCCTTTGTGCAAACGGTAAACGTCCAAACGCTCGAAGTGTCGCTCTAGGATATAAGACTCCCGCACCAATTCGCGGATCTCGGGTAAGTACTCACTCGACTTGCCCGTGGCGCGCGCCAAGGTCGAAAGTTGATTGCCAAGTAGGACAACTGCGGGCTTTCTCTCGCGCACAACGCCCGCCAACCCCTCACTCCACTCTTCGTCTGCCGCCGCGAGTATGGCGATCGTGAAAGGTGTGGCATGAGGTCGCGCTGCGAAATAGTTGAAGATGCCAAGATCGGGAAAAGCGAGCATGGCGTCGTCGGCGGCTGTGGTCTCGATCAGATAGCGCGTAATTTCTTCAATCTCGGCGGCCTGCTTTGCGGGCACACGCGTCCCCTGTGCGCCTTCTACCGAAAGCGCGACGTACGCTGCATCCAGCGGGTTTGCGCCCGAGTGCCGCGCAACAAGGCTGCCCTTATTTGCCTGGTAACTGGCCCACTGCACCAAGCCGCCGCGATAGGTGCGGATCTCTGCCCCCGCGAACGACACCATCGCAAGCAGAACAAAGGCAAAGCCGAACCAACCTTGCACTCGATCCGCACTCTCAACGGACATGCGTTCGAAACTCGCGAACCCACGAGACATCAAAAAAAACAGGGTAAGCACTGCAAGCGGCAGACTCGTTTCAAACTGGGGCCCGCTGATCGCTCGAAACGCTGCGGCGTAGAGCACGATGCCGGGTGCTACCGCGAGCAAGACCGGAAGATGCTCCCCCGTGCTCCAGCGGCGTGCGAGGGCTTGTCGAGCGAGATACGCGAGGGCCAGGCAGTAGATGACGGCGGGCGCCATGACTGTCGCGGTCACCGCGCCCCGCCCAATGGGTTGCACCCATGCGCGCCCCGGATTGAATAAAGGAACTTGCGCCAGGTAATCGCCAAGAGTTTCAGTTGCAAGCAAGTAGACCGCGAAAGGCACGAGCATTGTCGCCAGCCCGAGCGCATAGGCCGCAAGCTCGCGCCCAACCCACCTACCGGTAAAAGCCGCGTGTGCGAAGTACATCAGCCCGGCCAAGCCCGCCGCGGCACCCGCGTCATAGGTATGCAAGAAAGCCAATGCCGCCATCATCCCAGCAAGCACCAGCGCACGGCTGCCCGGCTGTCTCAACGCAGCGACGAGACACCAAATTGACAAGTAGACAAAGGCAAAACGAAACCCGCCCCAACGCGTCGACCAAAACGGATGGTGAGCAAAGACTACGACTGCAATTGCTGCGGCGTTGGCAAACAAGCGGTTCTTGATGAGCGCCCGTGCGAGGCCCAGCGCTGCCAGGAAGCCTGCGATCTCACCCCAGAGAAAATAGCCGCGTAAGGTTGTGATCGATTCGCCAAAGACCCCCGTCGCCCAATAGGGAACGAAGTAGTGGAGTGCACCGTACTGCCCGAAGATGTCGCGAAACAACAGCTTGCCGTTCGCCAACTCGCGCATCGCGGCGAGGTGCTGGCCGCTTTCGTTGTAGTTGATAAAGCCGTGGGCGAAGTTCGGTTCCCATGCGAGCGCCACGATGCAAAGGGGGATCACGAGCAGCTCGAATGCGCGCACAGCGGCATTCATCGCGAAGCCACGCGTCGCCTCATCCCGCTTCCAGGCCGTCGAGGATCTTCTGCCAGATGTTGCCGAAGTCGCCGTTGCTCATTACGAGCACAACGTCGCCCGCTTCCAGCTTCGCAGCCTGCTCCCGCGCCGCCGCATCGATGTCTTCAAACACTTCGGCCTCTGTGCCCTGGGCCACAAGTGCGCTCGCCAGGTCTTCGGCAGAAAACAACTCGGTGGGTTCGCCGGTGTTGCTGTAGATGGGCTCTTCGGGGAGCTTTCTCAACACGACGCGATCGGCTTCGCCGAAAGCCCCCGCGTAGGCGTCCTGAAAAATGGCGCGACGGCTTGTGTTGGTTCGCGCTTCGAAGATCGCCACCAAGCGCCGGCCGGGAAACCGCGCGCGAATTGCACCGATCGAGCCGTTTACCGCGGTGGGATGATGCGCAAAGTCATCGATCACCGTGACCCCGCGCACTTCGCCACGGATTTCCTGACGTCGCTTAACGCCGCGAAATCCGGCGAGCGCTTCAATGCTCTCGGCAAGCGGCACGCCCTGCTCGTCGAGCACCGCGAGTGCTGCCGTGCTGTTGGCCACGTTGAAGCCCCCGAACAAAGGCGTCACGACATGCCGCGCTTGCTCGCCGCGCTTGCGCAGCCGAAAGTGCGTACCGTCTTCGCGCGCCTGCAGTTGGTCTGCAACAAAGTCGACGTCAATGCCTTCGGGCGCATCGCCATGCTCGATAACCTGGTAGCGAAGCACCTGACAAATCGCCTCTGAGGTGACGTCCCGCACGTGCTCGTGAGCCCAGTCGGCGACAATGCAGGCTTCTCTTGGCATGCCGTGCACCAAATCTCGAAACGCGCTCTTCACGTGATCGAGATCGCGATAGATGTCCGCGTGATCAAACTCCACGGACGTCAAAATCAGGCTCGCCGGCTCGTAGTGGAGAAACTTCGGAGTCTTGTCGAAGAATGCCGTGTCGTACTCGTCGCCCTCGACGACAAAGTGCGCGCCGTCGCCTTCCCGGAAACTGCCGTCGAAGTCGAGGCTAATGCCGCCCACCAGCAGCGAGGGGTCGCGGCCCGTCGCGAGTAGCAGATAAGCCGTGATGCTCGTCGTCGTCGTCTTACCGTGGGTACCTGAAACAACGATGCGATGCTTTTGCGCCATCGCGAGTTCGAAGAGCGCGTCTGAGAATGAGCGATAGGGAATGCCCGATGCGATCGCCGCCTTGGCCTCCGGATTGTCGGGGCGCACGGCGTTGCCAATGACGATCAAATCGGGACGACGCCCAGAGCCGTAGGCCTCGGCTTCGAGGTTCTTCGGATCGAAGCCCTCAGACAGCGAGATCCCCCAAGTGGCGAGAGCGTCGCTCATCGGCGGATAAAGGGCTTTATCTGAACCCGTCACGTCGATGCCGCGCCGCTTCAGCAGCCCGGCGAGCGATCCCATCCCCGTGCCGCCGACCGCCACGAAATGCACGCGCAACAACTCGCCGATCGGCGCCTTGACGGGCTGCCGATTGCTTGGCGCAGAGGCGGTATTTTGATCAGTCGGCTGTGAAGGCATCGATGATGAAGTCGTGCACCTTGGGGCGAAGATCGAACCGGCTTCGCTTGGCAACCAGATGGACGCGATTGGTGAGCATGACAACCACTGCCTCGCGCTCGAGGTCGATCCAAACCGAAGTGCCAGTAAAGCCGAGATGTCCGACCGAGTTTGCTGAGAACAACGTACCCGATGACGAAATCTCAGCGGTCGGTGTATCCCATCCGAGCGCCCAGTCCGAATCGTGGGGCATGTGTTGTCGCGTGCAAAACTCTTTCACCAACGGCTCGGGAAAGAGTTCGCTGCGGCCATGCCACCCGTCGATAAAGGCCTGAGCAAAGGTCATCACGTCATCGGCGGTCGAGAACAAGCCCGCGTGTCCCGCAACACCGCCCATGGCCGATGCATTCGGGTCGTGAACTTCGCCCCAGATGATGCGATCGCGCCAAGCGCAGTTTTCAGTTGCTGCAATGCGACGACGCAATTCGGCGGGGACTGCGTTTTCAGAACTCGCACCGTCAACGGGCAGAGGCAAGAAGCGCGTGTCCTTCATCTCAAGCGGACCGAAGATTCGCTCGGCACAAAACACATCGAGGGTCTGCTGGCTTACCGCTTCGACCACGGCACCGAGGGCGATGAAGTCGAGATCGCCGTAGACCGCCGCCTCGCCCGGCTCGTGCACCAGGTTTGAGCGAAGCACTCGATCGATAATCCATTCGCGACCTTCGGGCGTGCCGAGTACGCGCTCACCGGTCTTGCGTTCTTTCTTGATCATCAACTCGTGAAAAGCGCGCCAGGGTTTCAGCCCTGCCGAGTGACACAGAAGATGTCGCAGCGTGACGGCTTCTTTGTCACGGTCGCCGAAAGCGGAAAGCGTCTTCGCAACGGGATCATCAAGACTGATGGCGCCGTCTTTTACCAACATCATGATCGCGCTGGTGGTGGCGATATTTTTGGTGAGCGACGCGAGGTCGAAGACCGTGTCGCGCTGCATCGGTAGGCGCTCGGGTTGCAGCACCGCGTGGCCCCGCACGTTGAGATGCTCGAGCACTTCGCCCTCGCGCGGCATACGTGCCAACACCACGACGCCGGGGATTTCGGCCTTCTCAATTGAGCGATCGAGAGCCTTCTCGACCCGCGCCAATTTCCGGTTGATCAAACTTCGCTTCATGTTCTCAGGTTCTCACGGCCGCGTTGAACTTTCGGTTCGGCGTCTATCCTGGGGGGGGGTGCGTCTCGGGTAGTGCCTGGCTCTTGATCTTGGCCTTGCTCTTGGTGTCAGAGAGTACCTGTGTTCTGGCGAGTGCCTGTGTCCAGAGTTGCCCCGCTGATTGCTAGCGTTTTGCCACCGCCAATTCCAACAATTCGATCTCACCTCGGTCGCCGTCGATCGCGGCGCGCATCCCCATGCCCCACGGCAGGTTGTTGGCGCAGTGCCCGAAGGGCAAGCCTCCGACAATCGGAACGCCGAGAGACGAGAGTACTTCTTCGATCACTTCCATCGCGTCGGGCTTGGGCAGCGTTGAATTCACGCAGTCCTCGACGCATCCGACACCCACGCCAACCACTGTGTCCAGCTTGCCCGCTGCTTTCAGCTGCGAGAGCATCCGGTCAATGCTGTAAGGCGCTTCGTGGGTATCTTCGATCATCAGGATGGCTTCGCGGGTGTCCACCTCCCAGGGTGTCCCCAGGCTACCGACGACGAGCTTGA
>JBLHOB010000255.1:0-5333 GCA_047619425.1 Myxococcota bacterium | reverse complement strand
GCTCGCGACGCGATGGCTGCGCAGCTTCCAGATCGCACCGTCGAGAACAAAGTGGTGAAGGTTTACCAGTGCAGCAACCAACATCCCGAGGCCGAGGTCGTAGCTCAGACTTCCGATGCCGTCGGGGGTCAAGCACAGCGCCGGAAGCATCCAGGCGACATTGCCGGCCAACAATGCTTTACCGAAGAAGCGTCCGTGCCCCTTGAAGTCGCCTTTGGCTTTCGCGAAGTACGCGGTGATCCAAAGATACTGAGCTGCATGACCAAAGACGATCCAGCTGAAATAGTAGGCCCGGTAGTCGAAGTTGATGACGTCCAGGCCACCGTGGAGATTCCAATAGCGCGCCGCTTCGGGGAGTGAAAACCAAAGCGCCTGGGTCAAGCACAACATTGCAACGGGCACTAAATCTCGTGGGGACGCGCGCTTCAGCAATTGAGCTGCAGTGCCCGCTAAGGCAACCAAGTAAGCCACGACGGCCAACGGGATCGCGACACGGGTCAGCGCTTCGGGCAGCCCGAGATACGCCAAGTGGACGCCGCCGTTTACAAAGAGCGCCGCTTGGGGGTTCTCGACGTCCGCACGCCCATGCATGACCAAGAAGAGCAGGATGTACGAAAGAATAAAACTCGCGTGAAGCCATTTCTTCGTAGCCTCGGGGATGTCGATCCCGCGTCGGCGCAAAAACATGACCGCGATGCCATAGTTTTGGCC
Organism: Myxococcota bacterium; assembly: GCA_047619425.1. Classification (GTDB taxonomy): domain Bacteria; phylum Myxococcota_A; class UBA9160; order UBA9160; family UBA4427; genus DUBZ01. The sequence continues at coordinate 4,622 of JBLHOB010000255.1, read as the reverse complement.
GGTGTAGTGCCAGGGCGACCAGGTCAAGTAGAGCGTCAACATCAACGTCCCCACCCAATTGATGTATACCCCCAGCACGAAAGCGACGCACAGCGCAATCGTCACCCATACGGTGAAGAAGGCATACGCTCGACGATCTTCCCGGTGCTCGTAGACCCGAAGCAAGGTCGCACCGTAGTGAGGCGTCGAAACCAGAATCATCAGCAGCGGAATCAAGTATGGCGGGTGAAGCTCGCGAATCCCCGGGCCGACCATGGCGAAGACGGCAAACAGCAAGGCGTAAAGCAAGCCACAGCCGAAGAGCAGATCACGCCCCGGGCCGTATAACCAACGTTCTGCCAACGGTTCTGCAACGGCCATGGTGCAAGTATCAACTGAGCCGGCGACGATGTAAAGAAGGATCGACGGCCCGGCAACAGTTCAACGTGGGCGCGGCGATCGATCGCCTCTCATACACGCAGAATCTGTGCAAGTTCGCGGGCCAGTCGATCGACTTTGCCTTGACTTGCCTCCTTCTCGAGCGTGCCGTCGGCGCCGAACTCCTGGTGCGCCGCGCGAAGCGCAATCTGACTTGCCAGGACATTCACCCCGAGATTGGTCAACAGCTCCCGTACGTTGCCCAAGCCTCGCAGCCCACCCAGAGGTCCCGGCGAGGTCGCCATGATCGCCGCGAACTTGCCCTGGTACGGGGACAAATCGGGACTGGCCTCCGGCGATCGCGAAATCCAGTCGAGAGTGTTCTTCAGCAGCGCCGGAATGCACCCGTTGTATTCGGGAGAAGACACCACCAGCGCATCGTGATCCAGCAGGATTTCACGAAGCGCGACCGCGTTCGGGGGTAGGCCATCTCGGGCTTCCAGGTCGCCGTCGTATAGGGGCAGTGGATAGTCCCGCAGGTCCACAAACGTGGTCGCTGCACCGAGAGCCTCGCAGGCGCTTAGCATCGCGCGCGTAAGTTTTTTATTAAACGAGGCATCTCGAGCGCTGCCCGCGAACCCCACAATGCGAACCAACTGACTTTTCGACATTCTTCCTCCTTCGCTTGGACTTGCTGGATGCGACTCGGCTCGACACCAGAGCCAAATCCTACTGAATCGACGAGCAATTCTTCGCTGCAACGCTTACTAAGCGTACGTTCGGTCCATAAAGTCAGTCGGCGAGTGGGCGTAAAAACACTTCGCACGCTCGTACCAAGAGCAGCAGAAAACTGCCGACAATTGCACCGCGCCAATTCACGAATCCGGGCTAGTATTCGCGCTCTTGTACGCTGAGAATCGGAACGCTCTTAAGGAGATCGACGTGGCCCGCGCAGTGAGATGCCATGCAATTGCAGTAGCTGTTCTAGCAGCCTTCGTGATGCCCAGTGCAAGTGTATCGGCGGGCGGCCACGGAGTCTTTTTCGAGACCGAATACTCCGATGCCTCGATCGAGAAGGAAATTCCCTTCAACGTCGGAAAGGTGAATCGCGACTTTGACGGTTTCATGTTCGGCGCGGGTTACCTCTACGACACAAACATCGCCACGGACAACCCACTCAGCTATCGCATCCGCCTCGGATACCGCATTGGCAAACGGAACCCTGACGACAAGACCACCATCAGACTCGCAAACCGCCTAGCTCAAACCGATCTCGATGTCGGCGACACCATCGCCAAGGTGAAATCGAAGACCGCGCAAGGTGTGACGCTCACCCAGACCATCGGATATGGCTTCATCCGCAACGAGACGTATCGCGTTTGGGCGGGTCCAACCGTTAGGCTCAACGCCGACTGGTATGGATTGGCAACCAACATTGACGTTGTGGACATCGCGTTCGGCGGTGGGCCCGAAATCGGCATCAACTATCACCTGAATGACCGTATCTCACTGACGTCGTCCATCGCGTACAGCGTTTTGTATTTCGCCGAACATTTCGAATCGAAAGGCAAGGACCCGACGTTCAAGGGCTACCAGCACCACGTCGGCCTGACGTTTGGCGTGCTGTGGCGGAACATCGACGATCAGTTCGGCAACTAGAGCCTCAGCAATGTCGAGCCGAGGCCGTTAAGCGCCTGCGCTTCGCAAATAGGCGATTAGCGCCGCAACGTCGTCGTCGCTGAGCAGCTCCCCGAATGGCTTCATGGTGCCGCTGAGTCCAACCGACTCACCGCCCTGACGAATGACCTGGTCGAGATAGGCATCCGAGACCGCGCCTTGATAGTCGGCGCAGTCGAGCCGTGGATAGCCGCGAAACAATCGCGACCCACGCTCCATCACCAGACGTGAGTGACAACGCGCGCACTGCTGAGCGAATAATTCCGCTCCGTGATCGACAGCACCGCTGGTGAGCGAGAGGACATTCTCAGCAACCGCGGGGCGCTCCCCGCTCGGGCATGGCGCCACCTGGGTCGGCGGTACGTCGCCCGCGCAAGCCAAAAACACGAAGGGAAGAGCGGTCGCAAGCCATTGCTTCGTCATAACCGCGAGCATACCAGGCCCTGCCACCAACCGCGGCAGGGCGACTCAGAGAACCTCCGGAGCCACAGCCTCCCCGCCCCCGCGGCGATCTCCGATTGAGTCAACGCAAACAACCGGCCGGTGTCGCAAACGAGGCTCGAGACAGAACCAATGCCTGCACTGCGATTCCCGCGAAGCTCTCGGCCCGCTCGGCCTTGCTGCTCACGCGCGGTAAACACTCTGAAGTGTTTATCCAAGCCGCGCAGACGCGAAGGACAAGAGGCATCAGCCTCGCTGCGGCGAGTGGCGAGGTGACGGTCGTAGAGATGCTGAATGCGGGTGAAACTGCCGCCCGCATGCCGAGTATCGTGAGCAAGGGGAAGATCGCGAGCAGGAGTTGGTCAAACGGGGACACCCCGCATCCGCCTCCGAAGCAATTCGTAGCTGCGCGCGTATATCTGCTTTGCCACGGGAATGGCGTTGTGACACACTCACTGCCACTTGCTCACTGTTTCCTGGAGCAGGATAGGGGCCTTCGAACAATCGCGAGGGATCGAGCCGCGCCTTCGTTGAGAGGGGTTTGGCTTTCGAGCCACCGCGCAAAGTACCGAGGCATCCACGATGAGTTTCACGAACCGCAAATCAGTTGATTCGAAAGATCTCCCAACGTTGGGGACCTTTCACAACTTGAATCACCACCCACACGAAGGAACCAACACATGGCCGATGCAGCTGCATTCGTGATCGCAAACTTCACCATCCACGACGCCGACACCTATCGCAAGTATGAGAAGGGCTTCTTCCCGATCCTCAAGAAACACGGGGGCGAGTTCTTCACCTACGACGACAACAACTCAAACCTCGAAGGCGACAACCCGCCCGAAGGCCGCGTTGTGTTGTTCAAGTTCCCGTCGGAAGAAGCGGCTCGCGCTTGGTACAACGACCCCGACTACCAGGCTCTTTCCGAGAATCGTCGCGCGGGTACCAAGCTCAATTTCTTGACCATCGTGCACGGTTTGCCGCCGCGCGGATAACCGCGCCAGGAAAACTCGCGCTGGTGCAGATTGCCGGCATTACTCGCCGGCGATCTTGCGCCACCGCTTGAGTTCACTTTCAAGCCAGCCGTTTTCCCAAAACGATTCATCACCGCCGTTCTTCAGCAGCGTCTCGTGAGCACTCACCATCAAGCTCGCCGCCTCGACGTGCTCCGGGTCAAGCGCAAGCGCCGACTCCGCGAGACGAATCGCAGTTGCGATGTCGCCGGTGGCCAAGCGTGCCCGGGTTCGCTCAAGAATCGACGGGATACCCGCGAGCGCAGCAAGTTCTTTGGTCGCTACGTCGGGGTCTGCCGCATAGAGCTCGGCCGTCGAATGCCGACGGAACCAACCGGTGTACGACTCCCAAATTGTCCGCACACCCCACTCCACCTTGCCGTAGCCCTGCCCTACGCGAAGCTCCGCAGGCAATTTGACTTCTTCCATGATCGCAAAGACGTCCTTGCCCGCGTTGATGCCGTCCAGGGTCTTTTGATGCACGTAGTCGACCGCGTCGTGGAGGCGCCCCAGACACGCGTCGATCAGCTCTTCGCCCTCAATGGGAAGGCCCCGACCTGTGATCAACATCTTCGGACGCAACGCCCGCAACCGCTGAACGTTCTTCATGTACGGCACCGCGAAGCGATACTTATCACCGCGCAGGGTGTTGAAGTTCGGAAAGTGCGGGAACAACGGTCCGAGCAAGTTGCTCATGATGACGATGCGGTGTTCGGGAAGCCACACCGCAAGACTGTCAACCGTTTCGCCGCCGGGCATCGCGATCAATTCGATGTCGAGGCCGCCGACCTTGAATGCCATGCGCTCTTCAAAGGTGATGTCGGGAGTGGGCTTGTCTTGGCCTCCGGCCGTTGCGGAGTAGCGCTTGGTCAATTCTCGAATCTGCTTGGGAAGATTCGGGAACCAACGCAGCGCGGTAGCACCGCGAAATGCCTGGATACGCGAATCGTCCGCCTGGCAAGCGGGGTTCGACTCCTGGGCGATGTAGCGAGTGGCGGGTTCGCGAAACAACTTGATCCCGCCCACGTGGTCGACGTGTCCTTGGGTCGTAATCAAAAATGGCGTGGGTCCAGGGCAAACGGCATCGAACAGCTGCTTGTGGTGTGCGGCCTCGAAGCCCATCCCCGTGTTGAC
>JBLHOB010000254.1:0-5336 GCA_047619425.1 Myxococcota bacterium | reverse complement strand
TCCGGTGCGGTTTGGAGTGCAAGCGAGTCGTTCATTTACTGGAATATGCAGCGAAGGCGCTTGCGTCTCGGCCTTGCGAGCCCGGTGGTTGTTCAGCGCTTCATGCTGTGGGGGGTCTCGAACCTTGCAACCGTCTTCCTTGGAAGCGTGATGATCATGTCACTTCTCTCGGGCAAGATGATTATGCGGGATCCTCTCTCACTGGTCGTGTTGGGTGTGATCGGCACGGTGCTTTCGGTCACCTGGGGAATTTCGTTTTTCCCACCGAAAGCGTATGTGCGATGGGTCGAATCGGGGCACGAGACAGCGGCTTAGCGCGCAGCGTTTGCGCGCTGTGGTTTGATCTTCCTCTATTGATGTCTCTTCGATTCTCGGCGATTCGCGATTCGACTCGCGAGGCTAAGCTTGCCGCAGCTACTGTGGCGTTTGCGCCCAATGGCACGATGTTCATCAGCGCATTGTCGACGAGGTGGGGTACGGCGTATTGCGTCGCAAAACGATCCTCAACTACCTAGATGTTGACTATGAGCTTGCCCACGTATCCTCTTGAGAGCCGACCTTGTTTCGAGTTTCGAGGCGTATCTTCGCGGCAAGCGGCTGGGGAGGGACGCGATACTCTCCTGGGCGATGCGCCCGCTCAATCTTCGCGCCGCCAACGAGGACTCAACTTGGATTCTCAAACGAGGACCGCGAGAGTGCTACTCACCATTCCTGCCGTATTTCTCGCCGTAGGGCCGCTCGTCGCAGACCTTAACGAGTCGCATTTGATGAACCCTCATTGGGTTGGTCACGCCCGGCTTCATACCGCATGGTTACTCGCGACCAACTCATTCATTGCAGTACTCGCGCTGGTCCCGCTGTGGCGTCAGCACAGCTACCCAATGCGCGCGGCCGTGCGCCTGAGCGCAATGCTTGTCGGCGCGATTCTGCTCGGCTTCTTTGTTGCCACCGCAACACAGTCGTTGTATGGAGGCTCACTGACAGACCCCAATGGAGTCGGCTTTTCGTTTGGTCCAGTCGACGCAAACCTCGGAGTGTTTAGCCTGCTCTTCTGTTTGGTTGTGGCAGCGCGATGGCTTGTGCGCGGCGATGTAGCGCCGCACGCGCGCGAATGAAGCCGCAAAGAGGCCGACGAGTTCATCTCGGGATTCGTCGCGAAGAGCTTCGCGACAAGTCCTACGCGAAGTTCTTTCGGTGGGACATGGCACCGCTTCCAGCCGAGGTCGAAAAGGCATTGGGGCGGGGCGAGTCTCGTGGGGAAGACGTGTTGCAAAGAGCAGATGCGAACCGGCTGCTCGAGCCCGGGTACCACTCGCTTGAAACGGGCTACGCAACACTCCCCGACGGCACTGTGCACGTGTCCGTGCTGACGCAGTTCCCCGGCGCCACGGGCTATGCGAGCGCGACTTCTACCCAAGAACATTGGCAGGGACTTGTTGGTCCACTGTGCCGAAGAAATGAACCACCTCGCGAGCTTCTTACCCAAGCTTTGGGCACAAGAGTCGCGGCCGAGCAAGTAAGACGAAACCGCGCCCACGGGTTTGCCGTGAGCACGGGATCTCTTCGCCGCTGGGATCGGGCTATACGACCGCCACGCACTTGATTTCGATCATAAGCTCGGGCATCGCGAGGGCCTTGACTCCAATCAAGGTTTGACACAGTTGCGGGTCGCCACCGAAGGCTTTCGCGCGAGCGCCGAAAGAGGTTTCGAAATCACCCATGACGCCAGCCACGTCAATTACAAACCAGGTCTCGTCGACGATGTCGTCCATGGTTGCGCCGAGCTTGCTGAGGGACTCTTTGACGTTCGCGTAGGCCTGGGTGATTTGTGCGCCGAGGTCACCTTCGCCGACCACTTGGCCCTTCTCGTCGAGGCTCACTTGGCCGGACATGTAGATGGTGTCGTTCTTCTTGACGCAGTTTGCGATCGCCGAGGCAAATGGGCCAAAGCGTACGACTTCCTTTTCTCCGGGCATGGTTCTAACTCCTTCGTGTGATGATGGGGGCATCGTGCGCGCCGGCTAGGCGCGAAGAACTCAGGTGATCGTAATCAAGAAGCATGCTCGGGTGCCAACGGACACGGGCGCTAGCTGGCTCGCAACCCGTGCAACGCGAGCCTCACGTGGGGCGTGGCGCGGTTGAACAAACCACGGGTGAGATTGAGCTGTAGCAGCCCTTTCGAGAATGGTAGGGTTTGACCGGCCGCGTCCGTTGCGGTTTTTGGACATGTCCGAAAAGCGTTCGTGTTCTACGCATCCGAAGAACCCGTCAAAAGGAAACCAGTCATGACGTCTGAGGCATCGAACCGCCCACCCGACAACGGCGCCATCCCCCCCAAGTGGGCTCTGAAGATAATGACTCGCACTCATGTGTTCTTGAACCGCCTCTCGGGCGGGAAGATGTTCAACACGCTTACTGGCGACGAAGTGTGCTTTGTGACGATGACCGGAGCAAAGAGCGGGAAGACGTTGGTTTTTCCCTTGATGTACGTACCTCACGAAGAGGGCGTGATCCTCGTCGCCTCGCAAGGCGGTGCTCCGAAGAACCCCATCTGGTACAACAACCTGGTCAAGCACCCGGACATAGAAGTGCGACACCGCGGCCGCAAGATGACGCTGACTGCGCGTCTGGCGTCACCGGATGAAAAGGCATCGCTTTGGCCCACATGTGACAGCCACTACGCGCCCTTTGAGGACTATCGCAATCGCACCGACCGGGACATCCCGATGTTCGTCTGTGAACCGAGGTCTTAACGCTCGTCGAGTTTCGACCGAACCAGTAGAGAAGGAGATCTCACGATGACCACCCCACTTTGGTGCTTGCTGGCGGTTGCTGTATTTCCATACGCTCTTGCAGGTCTCGGCGGATATCTCCGCGTGCAGCAACTCGGCTCCCTCGATGCGAACCACCCTCGCGTGCAGGCGCTTGAGTTGCGCGACGTCGCCGCGCGCGCCTACGCGGCGCAACAAAACGCCTGGGAGGCGGTTACGTTCTTCAGTGTCGCGGTTGTCATCAATCACCTGGCGGGAGGGGAGCCCGGAAACTCCGCGCTCGCAGCGATGATCTTCGTCGCGATGCGCGTGCTCCATGCCGTGTTCTATATCGCCGACAAAGCGGTGCTGCGAACTTTGGTGTTCGTCGTGTCGCTTGGTTGCGGTGTGTGGCTGCTCTCGCTCGGAGCGTCCGCTTAGCGGTTGTCGCTCGCGACGACGCAAAGTTGCCCGCACTGCACCGCGTGAGGGCAGTCCTTCGTAGCTCTTGGGTCACCGGCCCCAGGAGTTGAGAAGTTGACTATGCTTCCGACTATGCTGACAACCTCAAATTCTTCTGCAGCGCGAAGCCCACGGCGACGAGTCGTTGCACTTTTGGCGAGTGTCCTCGGCCTCGCAATTCCGTTCACCGCTAGTTACGCGGCGACCCAAGGTGAGGCTTTTCCCAACGCCGAGTCCGTTCAACCGCTAAAGGAAGGTGCCATGACGCCTTCGGCGATGGTCCTAACGGTTACCGGGGAAGCGGTCGACTTGAGCGAAGTAGTCAAGAGCACTGGCGCGCTTCTCGTCTTCTATCGCGGCGGCTGGTGACCTTATTGCAATACGCAGCTCGGGGAGCTGCGAAAGATCGAAGACGAACTGACGAGCCTGGGCTTTCCTGTCATCGGCATTAGTCCCGACCAACCGACCAAACTCGAAACCAGTCTTGAAGTAAGAGACCTTGGCTATGGCTTGTACTCAGACAACCAGATGAATGCCGCGCGAGCGTTCGGGATCGCATTCAAAGTCAATGCATTGACCCACACTGGGATGAAGCTCTACGGCATCGACATCGAAGAGGCTTCCGGCGAAACCCATCGCCAGCTCCCGGTTCCGAGCGTGTTCTTGATTGAGGCCGGCGGCAGGATACGCTGGGTCTATTCGAATTCCGATTACAAAATTCGCCCCGACAACGCGCAGTTGATTGAGGCAGCTCGCAGGATATCGACGAACAGCCCTACACCGTAGGGCGCACACGCGCCTAGAGGGGGCCGTTGCACGAATATCGTATCGCTCTAGAAAAAGACTCCAACGGACTTGAGAAGCTGTGAATCGGATCTGTGTCTTTACGGGATCAAGCCCGGGTGCAAAGAATGACTATCGCGACGCCGCGCTCGCGCTCGCCGAAGAGCTTGTCTCGCGTGATCTCGAATTGGTCTACGGCGGCGCGAACATCGGCTTGATGGGCGCGGTGGCAGACCGCGTGCTCGAACTCGGTGGCCACGTCATCGGCGTGATCCCCGAGTCTTTGGTCGACATGGAAGTGGCCCATCGCGCTTTGCCCGACCTGCGAGTCGTCGATTCGATGCACGCGCGCAAGGCGCTGATGGCCGAGTTGTCGTCGGGCTTTATCGCGATGCCCGGCGGGATCGGAACCCTCGAAGAGATCTTCGAAGTGCTCACCTGGGCGCAGCTGGGCATGCACGCAAAACCGTGTGGCGTGCTGAATGCCGCGGGCTATTACGACGGGCTGGTCGCCTTTCTCAGACACATGGTCGATGAGCGTTTTTTGAAAGAAGGTCACCGAGACTTGCTGATCGTAGAAGAAAGCCCGAAGGAGCTACTCGATGTATTTGCTCGCTACGCGCCGGCAGATACGCGCAAGTGGTTGGATCGCACCCAAACCTAATCGAGATGATCTGCGCACGTACGCCCCTCGCCCAAGACATATGCGCGTGAAACGAAACTGAGGAGCACGCCTGCCCGTGATTCGAAACCCGCGCTTCATCCACACCAACCTCGTGTCCCGAGACTATCGAACCCTGGCGGCATTCTATGCCGACGTGTTTGGTTGTGTGCCGCTCCTACCCGAGCGTGACTATCCCCCGGTGGACGTCGATCCGGGGACAGGTCTTTTGGGCGTAGGCATTCGAGGCATGCACATGCGCCTTCCCGGCGTCGGCGATGAAGGGCCGACCCTCGAGATTCTCGAGTACTCCGAAGTGAACGATGCCCCGCCTGCGATCGTGAATCGAGTCGGACAAGGACACATCGCTTTCGAAGTCGAGAACGTGAGCGACGCTCAGGAGGAAGTCGTGCGCTGCGGAGGAAGCGAAGTCGGAGAGATTACGTTCGTTGTGACGCCAGATGGGAAACCCTTGAAGTGGTGCTATGTCCGCGACCCTGAAGGCAACATGATCGAGCTCTCGTCCTGGTACTAGCGGGGTGCGGTAGGGCTCCTTCTTCTTCGTCGAAGCTCCGAGCCCACGCTTGCCGAGCACGCACTTGAGAACTTCTCCCGCGGTGCGGGCTTCGAGACATTCGCGATAGACCTCGATGTCGGGGGAACTCGGGCATGCTGCTTAT
>JBLHOB010000253.1:0-5354 GCA_047619425.1 Myxococcota bacterium | reverse complement strand
AAAGGCACCCGGGTCAGCGCCTCGGTAACCATCGAAGCGCCCAGTGGACGCAGTTTTGTCTACACCGCGAGCGACACTGCCGGCGACGACGGAGCAGTTCACTTGCGCGTTCCCTATGCGACCGGTGGCAGTACGCCTATTCGCGCGAAAGGGCCCTACCGCATCGTCGCCGGGTTCAACATCACCCGCGTCGACGTCAACGAAGCCGACGTGCTCGGTGGCGCTACGGTTGGTGTCCGTGGCTTTCACGGCTTCACTGGCGGCTTCTAAGCGCTTCTCGAAACCATTCGCGGCCAATCCGCAACTATCGGATGCGTTGAGTCGAGCCCCCATTGGCTGATCTTTACTACGCAACGCGCTTCTACCTATCGCGCGCTGCAGCTCACGAAGCCCAAGCTACAAAGCATTCGGAAGGTCATCGTATGGTCGAACTCATTCCTCTGTTCTTTATCGTGATGTACTTCATGCCGTTCTTTATCGCGGCAACCCGGGCCCACCACAGCGCGGGGCTGATCCTCGTCATCAACCTGCTTGCGGGATGGACGATCTTCGGCTGGATCGCCTGCTTCACCTGGGCGGTCTGCGCACCAGCGCAAACAGCCAAGAGCAAAGCGCGCGACGGCCGCAAGTACGCCCGTGTGGCGAACACGGGCCGAGCACCCATGCCGAGAATTCTGCACAACTTCATCGACTGATTGAACCGCCACTCTGTCCAAATTGAGCAACGACTCGCGCCGCCGCACGCGCTTAATCCAAGTGCGCCTTTAGCAACTCTTGCATCACCGGCCCGACATGCCGAGCCAGAGCTGCGTTCGCATACCCTACCCACGCGACCGGCGAGGTGGTGTCGAGGGGCGCGTCCAGTGCGCCTCCGCCCGGCTGACTGACGACGCCCCCGAGTTCTTCGAGCACCAACACGGTGCAGATATCGTAGGGGTGACAATTCATCGCGGTATGGAGTCTGAGCTTTGCGTGCGCAAGCGGCCGGAGGTCGGCGATCATGCGATCGCGCCCCGTGCACAGTTCGTAGATCTGCCCCCCGGTGCAAATGTATTGATCTTCGAAGATCGCCAGTTCAGCAAGACGATCTGCTCCGTAGAGGCGCGTATGCAATCGCTCTTCGAAGCGCGCAAGTAGCTCCTTGCCAGCTGGAAAGAAACGAGAGAAGCCGACGTAACCGTTGTGCAGATCTTCGGCACGTGAAGGGGATGGCTGCAAACTTGTTCGAGCCTGCGTCACGAGGTCAACGCGCTCTGCCCTCACTCCGGCAGCCCCCAGTCCCCTGATCGCGCTCAGTTGATCCGCCAGGCGCTGTTTCACAACCGGAAGTTCCGTCATCGCAGCAACTTCAATGTCAGCCAGCGTTGCCACACCGCCGCGATTATGGGCCACGCCTGCGAGCACCCACGCTGAACGCTTGTCGTACATCAAACCGCGAGTGCCATCGACCGGGTCGACGATGCATGTGAATGGCACCGTGTTCGGGTCGGTGGACCTTGGAAAGACCAGAACACGCGAGTCGGAAATCCCTTCCATCACCAGTCGCACGGCGAGATCTTCGGGCCAATGCGCCTCGAACCATTCGATGATGGCGTCCTCGCTGATCCGGTCGATGCGGTAGACGGTGTCGCTTTCGGTCACCGCCTCAACTCGCGAAAGATCTTCGAACACCGCAGCGTCGCGCTCCGCGATGACGTGTGCCGCGACTGCGTCTTGCATCGCACACAGAAGAGTTCGCAGCCTCTCTTTTTGCTCGACCGTCAGGGCTTGCTCTCTCGACATCGTGCCTCTTGAGGTTTCGAGCAACTGGCTCGGCTTTCGGCGACTCGTCATCAGTCTACCTGCAAACCCGAGCGGGGTCTCTCCGTGCTCGTTCCCGCCCGGAGTGATACGCTGGCGTTTTACCAAGGAGTCCGTCATGAAAGCCGTTGTCGTCCACGAGTGGATGGAACCCAGTGAGCTCACCGTTTCGATCATCGAACCTCCGGCACTGCCGGCAGGCCGCGTCGCGATCGACGTCAAGGCGATCGGTTGCAACTGGGCAGACACACTAATTGTGCGCGGCAAGTACCAGGTGAAGCCACCCTTCCCATTTTCTCCCGGTGCCGAAGTTTCGGGCGTTGTCAGCGAACTTGGCGAGGGAGTAACGAACTTTGCTGTCGGCGACCGCGTCATGGCCTACGTCGAGTCCGGGGGATACGCCGAGCGCGCCAACGCCTTGGCGGAAGCGACGTTTCCCATCCCTTCGAGTATGTCGTTTGAAGACGCCGCGGCGATCCCAGTGGTCTACGGCACAAGCTACTTGTCCCTGGGCGTACGCGGAGGCCTCGTTGCAGGCGAGACCGTATTGATCACCGCAGCAGCGGGAGGCGTTGGGCTCGCGAGCATTCAAGTCGCAAAGGCGATGGGCGCGCGGGTCATTGGCCTTGCCGGCGGTAAAGAAAAGACTCGCGTGATCTCGGAAGCGGGGGCTGACGTCGCCATCGACTACCGCGAGGGCGACTGGGTCGAGCGCGTGCGCGAGGCGACCGATGGCCGTGGCGTCGACGTGGTGATTGAAAACGTAGGCGGGGACATTTTCGACGGATGTACGCGCTGTGTGGCATGGGGGGGGCGCATCGTTATCGTCGGCTTCTCGAGCGGTGACATCCCTCTCGTCAAAACGAATCGAATCTTGTTGAAGCACATCTCGCTTATCGGCGTCCATTTCGGCCCGATGATGAAGAACGATCCGAAGGGGTTGGCGGACTGCTTCATATCGCTCATGAAGCTCTACGACGAGGGAAAGCTCAAACCCCTCATCTTCGCCAAGTACCCACTCGAGCAGGCGGCCGACGCCCTCGAAGCCCTCGCCGGACGCAAAACCTGGGGCAAGATCGTCCTGACTCTCGATTAGATGCCTGCGCAGTCGGCCCCGCAACCTCCCTTGTTGGAAGCGAAGCTTACCGCGCCGCCGGGAGCCGAAATGCCAGGTTGCGCAGTCCTGCGGGGGCTATAGAGCCGTTCGACTCGACTGACTGGGCTCGGTGTTTAGGTTTCGCGTGGTTGGCGTCGAAGAGATCGGGGACTGCAAACCACTGCGGCGCCGAAACGAAGCCCCGGAACAAGACAACGACAAAGGACGAGACGGCTGTGAATAACAAAAAGATGCAGAAGGTCTCCCCCCAAAATTTCACCCGGCACGACGCGCATCCGTTCGAACCGAGCGACGAGTCCAGCGAGACGTGCACTTTTTGCGGCGCTCCGAAAGCCCGTATTCTTCACCACCCAACTCGGGTGCGCGCCGCCGTTGCCGTGCGCGAGTGCGCCAACGCCTCTCAGCGCAAACAAGCCGCGGGCGAAAATTAACGCCACGCCGTTGGGCTTACGCGCCCTTAATGCGTTTGATGAAGTCCTGCAACAACCACTGCGAGATGCTGATAGTACCCGGGAAGGTCGTGGGCAAATCATCGACGGCAAACCACTTGGCGTCTTCGAGTTCATCGGGCTCGGTGTCGATTTCACCAGACACATATTGCGCGGTAAAGCCCAGCATCAATGAGTTCGGGAAAGGCCACGCCTGGCTGCTGAAGTAGCGAACGTTGTCGCAGACAATGCGAGCCTCTTCGTAGACTTCGCGGATGACCGCCTCTTCGGCGCTTTCGCCGGGCTCGACAAACCCGGCGAGTACGCTGTAGATGCCCTTGGGGAAGTGTGGCGAGCGTCCAAGTAGGATCTGATTGTCGCGCTCAACGGCCACAATCATCGCAGGTGCAAGGCGCGGGTACATCGGGATCTCACACGAAGGACACGAGCGTGAGCGATCGAGTCCGGCCAACACCGTTTTCTCGCCGCAGCCACCGCAAAACTGGTGGGTGCGATCCCATTCGACAATTTGCACGGCACGACCCGCGACCGCGTGGTGGCTTGCTTCAAGGGTGCCGAACAACATTCGCAGATCGCGAAACGCATGCCCGGCAGGCGCTGGCATATCCGATTCGAGCTCAAGCGAGTAGCAGTGCACCCCTTGAAGACTGCCGAGGTACTGGCGTCGAACGGCTTCGATGCCGTGTTGATCGATCGCTTCGACGGGCGGAAGCACGCCGGCCTCAGTGACGAGAAGCTCTCGCTTGCGAAAAGCAAAGCACAAAGGCGCGTCGCCGGGATGCTCGGGTTCTTTGTGGTCGGGCGCGAAGGAGAGAGGGAAGTCTGCAGGCATGGCCGTGAGCTTAGCAAGCTCAGCGCATTGCAAGCTCCCGGGTACTGCCCCTAATAAGCCCACCAATCCAAATCGCGGCAGACTTCCTCGAGGCGCAAAATGGCCCTGGGCGCAGGGGCAAGCCTCAGCGATGTAGACCGTCACCTCGCCCGAGCGTTGATGGGGCCGAGCGCATGCGATAGAGCGACACGTAGCCGTCGATTATCGCCTCCCCTTGACGCTGCCTACGCAGAAAATACGTCCTTTTCCGCTAGCGTCACCCCATGATGAAAAATCGCGACAACCAATGCATTCGACGATTGGCATTTCTCCTTCTCGGCTCGGTTTTTCTTCTCAGCGCCGGGTCTTCGCATGCCCAACAGGGCAGCGTCAAGCCCGGAATCAATGACAAATTTCTCGCCGACGAACTCGACGTCGACGAGTGGACGGGAAAGTTCGAAGGCGAGTCCCGCGAGATCTACACCCACCGCAACGAGATCGTCGCGGCGCTCAAGCTTGAGAAGAAGCAACGCGTCGTCGACGTCGGTGCAGGGACCGGGTTCTTCAGCGAGTTGCTCGCAGAAGCGGTGGGAGAATCTGGCCAGGTTTGGGCGCTCGAGATTTCGCCCAAATTTGCGGGCCACCTTCGCGAGCGCTTCGAGAAGGCGGGCCTTTCGCAAGTCGAGGTGCTGGAAAACACCGACCGCTCAACTGGCCTTGCCGAGAGTTCGACCAACGCCGTGTTCATCTGCGACGTCTATCATCACTTCGAATACCCAGAAGCAATGCTCGCCAATCTCAAGTTCGTGATGGGGCCCGGGGCAGAACTCTTCATCGTCGACTTCGAGCGCGTTGAAGGGGAATCGAAAGACTGGGTCTTCGATCACGTCCGAGCGGGCAAAGAAGTCTTTCGCGCCGAAATTGAGGCCGCCGGCTTCATCTTCAAAGAAGAAATTGAGATCGAAGGACTCAAGGACAACTACGTCCTACGATTTCGCCGCCCATAACGGCATCCGTCACTGCGCTCGCGCTACTTCGCGTCGCTCGGCAACGCAAAGGCAACGACGGAGTCGCCGAGACGCGTCTGCATCAACGCATGACCGCCGGCGGCAATCACCACAAATTGCCGATCGCTCATACTGGTGCGATAGGTCAAGGGGGTCGCTTGGCCGCCTGC
>JBLHOB010000252.1:0-5358 GCA_047619425.1 Myxococcota bacterium | reverse complement strand
GCGGAGCGAGCAAGATCGCGCCATATCGCTCACAAGCCGAAGCAAACGCCTTCGCCTGGTGTTCCGCGTCGCGCGAAATGTCATGCACAAGCACCACCACCGGAGTTTCGGCGTAGAAGTGCTTTGGCAGGGAAACGAAGTAGTCCTGGCCCGAGCCGTCATCGAGCACGCGGCGTTCTACAAGCTCCGCGGCACCGCGCTGGGAGGCTTCGTCTGCTTGATCGCTTGCGCGTCTGTTGTCGGAGGCCACGGACTTACTCCGATGCGGAAAGCGATGCCGAGGGAAGTGGGCCAAACAGTGACTCGAAGACATTCTCACCGAGACCACTGCGCAAGATGGCTTTCTTGAATGAATGACCGCAGTTTTCGATTTCCGAAAACTCGACCATCGACTCAAGGTGATGTTGCTCTGCAGCAGCTTTCATTGCCAGCGTCCAACTGCGCGCCCGCTCGATGCGATTGGTCCCCTGCTCTCGATCCAACTTCTCACTGTGACGCACGCCCTTCTGTTTTTCATCCAACGCCCCCACCATAACCTGAACGGGAACGCGCAGGAAATCTTCGGCGTCGAACATAAGATCAGACAACTTCTTGGTCGACCGAATCCCATGAGGAAAGCGCCGTCTTGGATCGGGCATCGTGTACCAACCCGCAGACGCTATGACCGCGCGTTCGACGCGGTGAGGGTGCGCCATGAGGTATCGATGTGCGAACTGAGCGCCACCTGAAAACCCAAACAAAAAGAACTTCTCAGCAGCGCAGCCCGTAAGTGTTCCGACCTCTCCGATGATCGAGTTCAGCGCTAGGTCGGCGCGTTTGCCGCGCCCCGCACGCCCCAAACGCTGAAAGTCAGGGTGCTGTTCTTCGCCGAATGCCGGCGCGGCTAGGACAACACCATACATCTCGCAGTACGCCGAAAGCAGGCGAGCATGTTGGTCAGCATTGCGCGAGACGCCATGGACCGAAACAAACAACGGTGCGCCCTGGCCTCCGGTGCTCGGAACGTAGACGATGTATTCCTGCCCCGGATCCGATTTGAGGACTCGGCGCAGCAGGCGCTTGCCAACGCGCGGCGGACTCACCGCGGTGTCAACGACTCGTAGTTTGGACATTCAAATCCCCATGAGCAAAGCGATGTTCGTCAACTAGCGCCAGCAGCTTTCGCGCTGTCTCAGCCGTCGCGAGATCTTCCCGCGTGTACGTTGCGATGCCAGTTGCTTGCGTTGCTTCGAGGCATTGGAGCGGCGCAGCAGTCAGTACACCGCTAATCCCGGCAGTCGGGAGATTGCGCTGCTTCAGCCATTCGACGCCGGCCATCGCTCCCATCGCGTCTCGAGCCGTAAAGAGTACTCCGCCGACAATCTCGCGAAAGCGCGGCGACTCGAGAAGCGCTGCTGTTTCGGCCTGCAGTACTCCATCCGCCACTTCGATCACAATCGCATCGGAGCCGCTCTTTGTCAGGTGCGCAACAAGCGTAGTCAACACGCGCTCGATCTCATCGTTTGCCACGAGAAACGTCGAAGCGTGCCCCGCGTCAGTGAAGTCGACCACTGGATCCGCCCCGGCATCCTTCAACAACCAGGTGTCGCCTCCGGCCCCGGTGCCCGTGACTTTTGCGAAGCCAACGCGCAAGCCCATCTGGGTGAGGCCGCGAACGAGGTACGCCGCTGTTTCGGTTTTACCTGCGTCCATTGCCGTCCCCACCACCGCAATAGTCGGGGGACTCGGGACATTGAGTTTGTCGACGGATTCCATCGCGTAGTCGGCAAGATTCGCCGTGCGACCATCGGGTCGAAGCAATAGTCCGATCGGTGTAATGAGCGTGGGCCCTCGTCGAATTTTGCTGTGCCATGAAAGCGCTTTCGCAGCGACACCTCCGCCGGCAACTAGATGACAGGGACCGAGAGTCTTTGGAACCACCGCCTCGAACTGACTCGGTGCGTAACGGTTGCCGTACGCAACAACGATTTCGTCACCCGGGAAGAGATTTCTCTTCCGGCCGCTCCACAACTGCAGCCCTCGGTGATGCCCTAGGAGATCGATTCGAGCCAGCAGCAAATCACCGGCTTTGGGCTGAATCGCTTGCTGACTAATTGAGAACAGGTCCGATTGTCGAACACGTCGGGTCGTGAACGCCCAAGACGCCGCCTCTAGTCGCTCCGACTCAAAGAGTGCCCTGCCCGCATCTCCGCGTGTTGTCGAGTTTCGAGCCAATTGGTCAGCCATCTGTAATCGTTCTTCCTGCGGTAAACGAAACGCTTGATTTCGCTGGTCTGCCCATGATAGGACTTCGCCAAGATTCTTATGTGATGTAGTGCCCATTCACTCGCAATCGGTGTCGCGAAATCGCGACGAAATTTCAAAACTTTTGGGCTAAGTCCGGGGCAATCCCCGCTTATTGATAAAAAAGACGCAACTTGCGCACTGCCGTAACTTGGCAGCGCCCACACCTCGCGTACAAGCGAACGTGCTCGCGGATGTCTGTTTACTATTTGATCTACACTCGCGACTTCGATCGAGATCCGATCGACCTCGGTATCACACAATGAGGGATCACGAATGCGCAAACCGACGAAAGCAATCCGCACACGCTTTGGGTCGTTTATCGTGTTGAGCGCATTATGCGCATTCGGCCTGAGTGGCGTCCTCCGTGGTAACTCGCTGGCGGTGGAAACCCCAGCTGCCAACCGCGCATGCACTGAAACTGCACAGTGCCGCGCTCGCTTCGCCCTGAGCACAGGGACCCAGCTTTCCTACTTCGAGTCACACCCACTCCAAGTTGCGAACGAAGCAATCCGAGCCGCGGTACTCGTCGTGCACGGAAATCGGCGAGATCCCGACCACTACTACGCAGAGCTCGTCCAGGCAGCCGCGACGGAGGCTCGCCTCGAAGACACACTTCTGCTTGCACCGCGCTTTCCCGCGGAGAAAGACCTGCGTCTTCCCCGAGAACCTTACTGGTCGTCACACGGTTGGAAGATCGGCAACAAGTCGCAAGACAGGCAGCGAATCAGCTCATTTGCTGTGATCGATGAAATCTTGTCCGAAGTCTGCCCGCTGATCGCGGGTCGATTCTCCAACCTTGAGCGCGTTGTACTTGTCGGCCATTCTGCAGGGGGCCAGTTTCTAAATCGGTACATCGCGGGAGGGGCGAGTTGCCCCAATCCAAACGTCGAAGTGCGCTTCGTCGTCATGAACCCATCGAGTTACCTCTATATAGACGAACGTCGAACGTCGGCGTCGGGCGCAGGCTTTGAACCACCGTCGAGTGGTTGCAAAGACTTCGACGAGTACAAGTACGGGCTTGGCGATCTCAATTCGTACATGAAGCGCGCGGGCAGAGAAAAGCTGAGTCGGCAGCTCTTTACGCGAGACAGCTACTACGTAGCCGGAGATAAAGACACCAAGATCGGTGGCAGCCTGGACGGTCGTTGTGAGGCGAACCTACAGGGGCAGAACCGTCTGCAGCGCTTCAAAAACTACCGCGCATACCACTCGCTCTTCGATTCGTGGGTTGGAGCAAGGTTTGTAACCGTGCCTGGCATTGGTCACCAGGGAGGAGCCATGCTGCAAAGCGAAACGGTTCGATCGATTACGTTTCGCTAGGCGCGGCTTGTTTTGCATGAACCGCGCTAGCTGCCTTGCCGGCGAGAAAGTGCGCCAAAGCATCTACATGAGGGTAGACCCACTTGCGGTAGTAGTGTTCGTCCTCTGGCTTCCATTCGAACAGCTTCGTCTCCGAACCAAACCCCGCAACCCCAGGCTTCGCGTTGACTTCGACCAGATGCAGTCGACGATCTTGGCTGAGCACGAAGTCGAAACCGATCTCCATCAAATCGCCCGGAAATGCTTCCTCAAGCGATTCCGCGACTCCGTGTGACACACGAGTAATTTCCTCTTCCAGCCTCATCGCCTCGGAAGCGCCAAACAACCCGGCAAGCAACTCTCGGGTTTCTTCGATCGCGCCGCCTTGAAACACGTTCGACAGATCGCTGTTCTCTGGCGCAACGCGCGTCTCGAGCAATGCGTGCCATCCGTCTCCGTCGTTCACCATGCACACACGGACGTCAAACACCGACCCGTTGTACACGACGGATTCGATTCCTTCTTGAACGATGTAGCTCTTGTCGTCCGCAGCAATCGCCACCACACCTAGTGCCGCCTCAAGGGTGATTGGCGAGAGCAGGCGTTGTCCCCCTTGGTCGTAATACTTCAGGGCAATGCCAGCGCCTTCTCTTCGAAGAACAAATATCTCATTCCCCTTGTTGCCCGCCCTTGGCTTGATAAAGACGAGCCTCGATCGCTCGAGAAACGCTTCAATCTGTGGCACGGCACTCACGAAGTCTTCGGTGTGAGGGTGAAGATTCGCATCGTATTCTCGGACCGCGTTGTAGGTCTTCAACTTGTTCGAAACGAGTTCCGAGAATGCGTAGGGAACGAAGACTTGCCCGCCGTTGTCCTTCATCCAACGCTTAAACTTCTTGTAGCCCATGCCCTGATTGATCAGCTTGCGCGTGCCGTAGGTCCAGTTTGCGTTGACCCGGGGCAAACTCCCTTGCGCGCGCACTAGGGCATCGCCAGCAACCAGATAGCCCGAGATATCGTCAGCGGATGAGACGTGGCGTGGCGAATACAAAAACAGAGCCGCGCCCTGTTCGCGAAGTCGCCGGTCGATCAGAAAGACACGATTCACCAACGACGGGCTCAGTTCGGAGATCGGGTCGCCGTCGAGGCTGCAGTTGCATAGCAGGCCCACCATTTCCAATGCTTCGCTCAATGTGCCCCTCAATCAAACCGTCATCACCACTACCACATCACCGCGAGCGGACGCCGTATTGCCAACGGCGTCCCAACGCGGGCGGAGTGCGAATGAGGCGAATCCTACCACAAGGCGTGTTGGTTACTGGCCCACCCTTTATTCCCTGAGTGCCAACCGGGCGTCCATCCGCTCGCGGTTCGCGTTGGCGATCCGCACGAGCGTCAACATGACCGGGACTTCAACCAACACACCCACCACCGTGGCAAGGGCCGCCGGAGAGTCGATCCCGAATAGGCCGATTGCCACGGCGACCGCGAGTTCGAAGAAGTTCGACGTCGCGATAAGTGCCGCCGGAGCGGCGATCGTCGAAGGCAAACGCCACATCCATGCCCATCCATAGGCAATCGCGAAGATGAAATAAGCCTGCAGTGTGATGGGAATCGCAATGAGCAACACCGCAAACGGATTGCCGATGACGGATTCCGCCTGCAAGCCGAACAGCACCATGACCAGCACCAATAGGCCGTATGACGTCAGTGGCGCGAAGCGGTCTGCGAACTGCTCAACGCGCCCCAGCCCGCCATTGGCGAGCAAATACT
>JBLHOB010000251.1:0-5406 GCA_047619425.1 Myxococcota bacterium | reverse complement strand
AGTCGGTCTGTTGGGGGTTTTCACCCGTGCTGGTTGCGCGCTTGGACATCGGCTCTCCTCGCATGGGCCGTCTGTCGCACGCGTCGTGCGATGAATTGTCGATCGGCCATTTCGGAGTAGGAATCCGCGATGCAATCAGCGGTTCCATCTCAGCCGTTCGACGTAATCCACTTCGGTGATATTCGGTCTGAGGCCCGACGGCTCGCTGTCGACTCAGGTTTGCGAGAAGAGTGCGTGAGCGAGCTTCATGAGTGCCGTCCCGGTGCGTTCGGGGTCGTGACGCACGAGTGAGTCTGCGGCCATGATGTCCTTGCGCCAAATCGAACCGACGCCGAGTGCGTGAATGCGCTCGTCATCAATTTCGACAGGCTTCGAGTGCTCGGAGTTGTAGGCCGAGAGTAAGTCCTTGGGGATCGAACCGTCATGGACCAGGACGGCGTCGGGCACGCGACCCGCGTAGCGTTCGATCTGCGCCACGTGCTGCGAGGCTGTGTAGTTGTCGGTCTCGCCGTGCTTGGTCATCAAGTTGACGACGTAGACGAACGGAGCGCTTGAGTTCTGGATGGCCTCGGCCATCCCATTGACGAGCAAGTTTGGAATCGAGGACGTGTAGAGGTCTCCGGGCGCCATCACCAGAATGTCAGCCTTGGCGACGGCCTCGATGGCGTCGCAGTTTGCCTGGGCGGGCGGCGAGAGATAGACGTTTTTGATCGCTCGGCTCGGATCGTGTGGAGGCAGGGCCGGCGATTCATTGCCACGAACATCAATGTTGGCTTCGCCCTCGATGAGATCGCCATTGTCGAGTTCGGCGTTGAGGTGTGAGTGATCCCACGTGACGGGGACAACACGGCCGCGAATTTTGAGCATGCGGCCGATGGATTCGATGGCTTGTTTTTCGGAACCCGTGGCCTGGGTGAGGGCGAGGAAGAACAGGTTGCCGAGGTTGTGGCCGGCCAGTGGCGGCTCTTCAAAGCGAAACGAAAACACATCGCGCAGCAACTGCGATTCGTCCGAAAGCGCAATCAGGCAACGCCTCAAATCGCCGGGTGGCAAGACGCCATACGCGTCGCGAAGTTTTCCCGAGTTGCCGCCCGAATCCATCATGCTGACGATTGAGCACACGTCGAGATCGTAGGGGCGCAGCCCACTCAGCACGGAAAAGCTTCCGGTGCCCCCTCCTATGACGACGATTGATTTTTGCATGTCTGCTGTGACTCAACGGCAATCGGAGTGGTTTTCTGTGCGTTTGCCGCACACGTGAGGAGTATGAACAGTCGGGCTTTCTCGAAGTAGTGCCTTTCTCGGATCGGAAAGTTCCGCGCAGGTCTTGAGGCAAATAGCTGAATTGATAGGAGGATCGGGGCTCCAAATGCAAACACCCCACTCCGATGAGACCAACGGAGTGGGGTGCAGCTTTGAGCGAGTTCTTCGTAAGCTTTGGCTGGCTAGAGCTCTACGGTGCGCAGCGCCTTGCCGATCTTCTTGCGGCTGCGGTTGATATCGCGCAGCACTTCCATCGTGCTCTCGGCGACATCGGTGCCGACAACTTCCGGGGCTTCGCGGTGAAGCTCGTTCATATCGACCCACTGGGCGTATACGTGGCGCGTGCGGTCGGTGATGATGCCGGCCTTGAGCAGGGTTTTGATCAACACGCGGAAGATGTCCGTACTTTCGGTCATCGCCTCGCGTCGGGTCTCATCGCTGAACGCTTCGATGATTGCAGACCGAACCCACTTCCAATCCAAACCAAACTCGGTGTAGATCTCCTGCTTCTGCTCGGAGTTGATCAAGTTGAACAGCAAGTGCTGGAAGCACTCGGCGGCCCAAAGCTCGACGACTTCGTGTTCTTGCTCAGTCAGATTGGGGACGGTCTTGTCGGCCCAGATCTTTCCGAACTTGTGGTGGAACGCTTCGTCGGTCATCACGAACTGAACGAGACGCTGTAGCAACGGGTCGTTGGTGCCGGCATTGATGGTCGCAAATGCGCCCATCGCCAGCCCCTCGATCAGCATCTGCATGCCGATCAACTTCTTGTAGACCTGCTGACTAACCACGACTTCGCTCAACAAGTTGCGAAGTGTCGGGCCTGCGGCAAGCGGGCTGCCCCAGCGGCGATTGATGTACTTGCTGAAGCCTTCGACGTGGCGCGCTTCTTCCCGAGCCTGGTTGGCAGCGTACTCCTGAGCGCCCGGGTCTTTGAGAATCATTGCAAGGCTTGCAGAAAGCGAGAGCGCGCCCTGCTCGCCGTGCAGGATGCTCGACAGCTGGAAGCGCGTGTTCTCGTTGGCGAGCCTGATCTTCTGGCCTTCGTCGAGCTTCGCGCCCACTTCGCACTGCAGTTCGATGCAGAAGTCCCGCGGCATGATCGTCTCGTTCTTGAGATCGAAGGGCTTGTTGTAGTCGAGGTAGCGCTCGTCGTTTGGATCCCAGAAGTGGTCTACGGTCGCGGCGATGATCGCGTCAAAATCGGTGGAACGACCGGCGTAGCGCTCGAGGTCGATCATCGCGCCGAAATCGTCGCGGTCCAAGGTGTTGTAGTCACGGTGCATCGTGAGTTGGTCGGACATCGGTAGCGGGTCTCCTTGGCTCTCTTGTTGACATCATCACGTTGTGCTTACAGGCACGCGGATCGGATGAGGCGCTTACATTAATATCGGTCGGTTCCCGTCAGTTGAATGCGGGTAAGGGTTTCGATAACGGATTTGCGCGACGCGCGGGTCGGGTCTTCGCTCCACCACGACAACACGCGGGACCACATGCCGACAACGGCCTGGCCGAGCACGGCGGGGTCGGGGCCATCGGATACGACACCCGCGGCGGCGAGTTCGCGACGTCCTTCGGCAATGGTCGCGGCCAGCAGGTTCAAGACGTCCGAGCCGATCGCAGCCGCATCGGCGTCGGAGCTAAATAGAAGGCGAATGACTTCTCGCTGTTCTTCGGCGAATTTCACCATGGCTTCGGCCTGGGCACGCACCATGGCGGGGGTGTCGCCGGTCTCTCGGTGGGGCGAGCAGGCGCAATCGATGCGTTCGATCAGCTCGGCGACGCACGAATCGACGATTTCGGAGAAGACTTCGCGTTTGTTCTTGAAGTGAAGGTAGAAAGTGCCCGATGCGACTTCTGCATCGTGGGCAATGTCGTGGGTCGTCACTCCGTGTAGTCCGTCTTTGGCAAATAGCAGGCGCGCGCTTTCGAGGAGGCGCGCGCGGGTGGCTTGCCGACTGCGCGAAGCGGCGGAACCCCGCGGAAGCTTGTCCGCGGCAGGGAGATTTTCTGAACTGACAGACATGTCAGTTCGTGACACTAGCGTCATTTTCGAGACAAGGACAAGGGGCTGCGCGAATTCGGGCTAGCTGGGCTCGCGCGCGGTACCGTGGCTGCGTATCGAAAGTGTCTGGGGGGACGAGGGATGGGTGAGTCGATCAAATCGCTGTTGGCGCGTACGGCGCCGGGCGGAAGTGTTGTAATCAAGGGCTGGCTGCGCACCGTGCGGCACTCAAAAAACGTTTCGTTTCTTGAGGTTACGGATGGTTCTTGCTTCTCGGGTATGCAGGCTGTTGCCAGTCCTGATCTGGCAGAATACGAGTCGTGTGTTCGCTTGCTCGGCACAGGTTGTTCGGTCGAGGTCGAAGGCGAGCTGGTCGAATCCCGGGGCAAAGGGCAGCGTTACGAGGTCCAGGCCACTCGGGTCGTATTGGTGGGGACCGTTGGCGACGACTATCCGCTCCAGAAAAAGCGCCACAGCCTCGAGTTCCTTCGCACGCTTGGGCATTTGCGTACGCGCACCAATACGCTCGGCGCGGTGCTGCGGGTTCGCAACGCAACCACCAAGGCGATCCACGACTTTTTCCAGGACAACGGGTTCATCAACCTCCACTCGCCCATCATTACGCTGAGCGATGCGGAAGGGGCGGGGGAGATGTTTCGCGTGTCGACCCTCGACGCGGGGGCACCGCCGCGGGGCGACGATGGCAACGTGGACTTCAGCCAAGATTTCTTTGGCAGCGAGGCACACCTCACGGTGTCGGGGCAACTCGAAGCGGAAATCGTGGCCCATTCTCACTCGAAGGTCTACACGTTCGGCCCGACGTTTCGCTCGGAGAACTCCAACACCGCGCGCCATCTCGCCGAGTTCTGGATGGTCGAACCCGAAGTGGCCTTTTGCGACCTGACAGGTTTGGCTGATCTAGCCGAGCAATTTTTGAAGTCCGTCTTTCATGACGTCATGAACGCTTGCCCCGATGACTTCGAATTTTTCGATGAGCGAATTTCCAAGGGCATCATCGAGAAGATCGAGACAATTTCAAAGAGCGCGTTCGAGCACATCCCCTACACCGAGGCGATCAAGATCCTGGAGGCGTGTGACAAGGACTTTGAGTTCCCCGTGAGTTGGGGCATCGACCTGCAAAGCGAACACGAACGCTACATCGCCGAAGAGCACGTGAAGCGCCCCGTGATCGTCACCGACTATCCAACCGAGATTAAAGCGTTCTACATGTATCTGAACGAGGACGGTAAGACGGTGCGGGCGATGGATGTATTGGTGCCCGGGGTTGGCGAGATTATCGGCGGCTCCCAGCGCGAGCATCGGCACGACGTGTTGCTACAGCGCATCCGCGATCTCGGCCTTCCCGAAGAGCAGTACTGGTGGTATCTCGACTTGCGGCGCCACGGCAGCGTGCCCCATGCGGGTTTCGGACTGGGTTTCGAGCGTGTTGTGCAATTTATGACAGGGATGGCGAACATCCGCGACATCAGCCCGTTTCCGCGCTCGCCGGGCAACGCAGCGTTCTGAGCGAGACCGCGCGCCCAACGCGTGGCTATTTGGAAGCTAGGCAGCACAGACGAAGTCGCGACCCTCTTGGTAGTCGAGTAGGGCAAGGGCTTTGCGGATTTCGCCGCGGGGCCCTGCACCTGCTACGGAAGCGATTAGCGGCGTGCGCTCAGTTTTCGAGAGATCGTCGGGGTGGATGACCTTTGCCCCGCGAATCGTCTCGCCGATGCGTCGCGGATGCAGCTCGACGATGTGACTCGGTGCGAGGTCTAGTTTTGCAAGCGCCTTCGCCATGGCACGTCCCGTGCCACCGTAGCCCCACAGCACATAGTCCTTGCGCCCCTTGAGTAGCGTGCGCGCGAGGTGATGCGCTTTGCATGCGACAAACCTTTCAAGCCCGTAGTCGGGATGTGTGCGCGACAGCCTCCTTGCGTGGTCGCGCCACGAAAGGAGGCGCCTTGGTACGACGCCGAGACTTTCCCCTGCGCCGAGCATCCGCAATATGAGGTCGTAGTCCTCGGCCCAGCCCATGTCCCGATAGCGATAGGTTTCAAGTGCCTCGCGCCGAATCACAAGCGTCGGGTGGGCGACGGGGCACTCGACGTAAGCATTGTTGGAGACGCCTTCGGGAG
>JBLHOB010000250.1:0-5455 GCA_047619425.1 Myxococcota bacterium | reverse complement strand
AACGCCTCGGCCTGCTGGGCGCAAACGGAGCGGGCAAGACGACCTTAATCCGCATGATGACTGGGTACCTGGTGCCGAGCGCTGGCGAAATTTTGATTGATGGATTTTCGCCGGCCACCAACCCGAGGGCCGTGCAAGAACGCATCGGCTTTGTCTCTGAAACGTCGCACTTGTACCCGGACTTAAAGGTCGAGCCCTTCCTTCGTTTTGCCGGCGGGATTCGCGGCCTGGCGGGCGGCGAACTTCGCGACGCCGTCACCGGCGCACTCGATCGATTCAACCTCGCTTCCGTCCGGCGGCGACGCATTGGCAACTTGTCAAAGGGCTTTCAGCAACGGGTTTCACTCGCACAGGCCTTCCTTCACCAACCCAAGTTGTTGATCGCCGACGAACCGACAAGCGGCCTCGACCCGATACAGCGAGCCGAGGTCCAAGAAAGTCTCGCAACACTCGGTGAAGGTAAAACCCTTGTGCTTTGCACACACGATCTCGCCGAGGCCCGCGCACTCACCACCCGAGTGGCAGTCCTCTCCCAAGGCAAACTCACGGCCCTCGGCCCCACGGATGAGGTGCTGAGCGATCACCGAAGTCTCGATCTCTTTCGCAAAGCCAACGCCGTGCCACCCGAGCCTCCCACACCCCAGGCAACGCCATGACGCGAATCTTGGCCCTGATTCGCAAAGAATGCAGTGTGCTCTTCGGCTCCCCCATCGCGTATGGGGTGCTGTTCATGGTGGCACTCGTTACCGCCATCACGTTCTTTGAACATCTTCGCCTCTACAACCAGGTCCTCTTCGTCTTTGCAAGCAATACAATGGGCGGCTTTGAGTCCGACACGATCCCCACCCACGTCAACTTGATTGACACCGTGTTCAACCCCGTCATGGAACAACTCGGCGTACTGCTCATCATCCCGATCCCATTGGTCACCATGCGTGTATTCGCAGAGGAGCGCGAACGAGGCACCGAGGAGTTGCTCCTCACGAGTGGCATGACGGCCTACCAGGTGATCGTCGCAAAATACACGGTCACACTCGGCTTTGTCGTATTGATGATGGGCGTTAGTTTTGTCTACCCGGTGACCGCTGTCGAACAGGGGGGCATCGGCATGAAGCACCTCGCGTCGGTATTTCTCGGCCTATCGCTCCTCGCGACTGCCATCGCCTCAATTGGCCTGCTCTGCTCCGCGCTGACTTCGAACCAGATTGTCGCAGCGGCAACCACCGTCGCAGCGACCTTCTTCTTTTACGATTTCGGCTGGACCCACGCTTTTGTTAGCGAGCCTGTCGCCATCTTCCTCGACGGCCTCTCCCTGCACGAGCGCTTCGCTCATCTGTCCGAGGGCCTCGTCTACCTGTCCGACCTCGCGTACTTCGCGGCCATCATCGCGATTTCCGCAGCATTGACCCGCATTACGATCGAGTTCCGGCGGGTCGGCCTATGAACCGCGAGGCGCTGTATCTAGGCCTGGTCGCCATAGCCTTCGGCCTGGGCAGCCAGCATCTCCAGGGTGAGCTGGACACATTCGCCAAGCTTCAGCTCGGCGTTGGCATCCTTGCCCTGTGCTACGCCGGCGTGACTGCGTTTCGTGCCGCGGGGCGCGCCAGCCGCAGCGTGCAACTGGATTCGCTCTATCGCCCCGTCATTGTCGCGCTGCTCGTCGTGGTTGCCGCCGTTGGCGCTGAGCGCCTCGCCGTCCGCTCACAGGTTCGCTTCGATCTCACCTTCGAGGGCCAGTTTCACATCGCACCCGCAACCCGGGAAGCGCTGGCGAGCCTTGAAGGCCCCATTGCGATGACCGTCTATCACGATCCGGGCGACCCACGCATTCGTCGCACACGCTTGTTGCTCGACGAGATCGCGCGCGGACGCGACATCAGCATTGCCACCCGTACCATCGAAGCGTCGCCCGAAGCTGAGGACCGCTTCGCGATTGGTTCGTCGAACACCGTGGTCATTGAACACGGCGATACCTGGAAGCGCGTAGACCGACCCACCGAAGGTGCGCTGTTCGAAGCGTTTGCAAGCCTTGGGCGCCCGCGCGAAACGGTCGTGTACATCACCACCGGTACCGGCGAAGGCAACATCGACGACGGCAAGGACTCTGGCTACTCAGGCTTTGCGGTCGGCTTGCAAACCGAGGGCTTTGACGTGCGCTCGCTGCCAAGTGCCGTCATGGGGGCAATTCCTGAAGACGCCAACCTCGTGGTCGTACTCGGCCCCCAGCGAAAGATGCGCGATGGCGCCCTCGCCGCACTCGGACGCTACATCGATCGCGGCGGAAGCGTGCTGGCATTTATCGAGCCCGGCGTTGAAACCGGACTTGAGACGTGGCTTGCCGGCTATGGCCTCCACTCACCAAACGCATTGGTGATCGACCCCACCTCCGACCCCGTCGACGGCGACATCGCTGGTGTCAGCCCCATCGTCTTCAACTATGCGCCCCACCCCATCACCGAGGGACTTGAGCGCAATCGCAACACGGTCTTCAAACGCGCCCGAAGTTTCGAGTTGCACAAGGCGCATCCAAGAGACCGGCTCAAGGCTGTGATCTACACGAGCCCCTACGCGTGGCTCCACGAAGGTGCGCTGCCGCTCGGCGTGCGAGACACCCCGACAATGCCCGGCGGTCAAGAAGGCAACTACCGCCACATCGGCGTTGCCGCGCAATTCGGCAGAGACCGCAACGACGATCGAAACGAGGGGCGGATCGTCGCATTCGGCGATCGGGACTTCGTGTCCAACCGCTACCTGCGTGCGCTCTACAACCTCGACCTCGCAATGAACGCCGCCCACTGGGCCGTTGCGCGAACCGATCGCATCACGCTGCGCCCGAAGAGTGCCGGCCTGGTGCAGTTCCCCGTGCCACTCGCCAATTCGATGAAGGCCTTTTACGGCGTGGGGCTGTTGATTCCCGAAATCCTGCTGGTACTCGGCGGCATCACATGGATGCGGCAGCGCCAAGCGTAGCGCCCGACCTGCGTTTACGGATTGCCCGCGGCCTCTGTGGGCTGCTCGGTTGAAATCGCAATCCCCTTGGCGCCTGCTTGCTGCGCGAGGTCGAGAATATTGACCGCGCGACCCAGTGCAACACTTGAGTCTCCGCGCAGGATCACGATCTTGTCTTCGGCCTTCTTAATGGCAACTTCAAGTAGACGAAGCACCTCTCCCGGTTCCGCAACCACGTCATTGACCATGATCTCGCCTTCGGCATTAATCGAGACCGTCACGCCTTTAGGCGTCGTGTCTTCCGCGACCGAGGCATCGGGCAGGTCGATGTTCTTGCCCTCTTCAACAATGACACTGCTCGTCACCATGAAGATGATCAACAACACCAAGAAGATATCGGTGAGCGGCGTTACGTTGATCTCGGCAACGATGTCGTCGCCATCGCCGTCGAGATCGCCGCCCATGGGCCTGGCGCTCATCTTAAGCTTCGCTTTCGGAGGTTGCGTCCACGGCGACCGAGGCAGAATTCGTTTCGACGTAGATCAAGGCCTGGACCAACCGCTCACATGAGCGCGCGTACACGGCGTTGAGCGAGCCGATGCGAACCTGGAGATAGTTAAAGAAGGTCAATGCGACGATTGCAACACCGAGCCCCGCCGCAGTAGCGATCAAGGCCTCGGACAAGTTAGCGGACACCACGTCGAAGCCGGTCTCACCGCTCGAACTCATCACACCGAAGGCCCGGATGATGCCGACCACCGTGCCGAACAAGCCTACGAAGGGAGCAAGTGAACCCACCGTTCCGATCATCCACACCCCGCGCTTCAAGCCGCTGCCGAGTTCAGCACGCCGGGTTGCAAAAATTCGATCGAGGTCGTCCGCTGAGACATTCTCCCAGCCCAGGGCCTCTTCAAACATCTCTGCAACAGGCAATTCGCTGTCGGCACACATACGCTTTGCGGCGTCGTGATCCCTGCGAACCAGAGCGTCGATTACCTTGCCGGCCAACTGGCGCGAGGCATCTTCGAGCCCGCGAAAGCTCACGAGTCGTTCGCAGAAAACCGAGATGCTTACGATCGAGCCGATGGCGAGCGGAACATTGGAAAGCCACCCCATGATGATCAAATCGATGAAATGCTCGGCGGAGAACATGATCTTCCTTTCGGGTCCAACAGAATTTGGCCCCCGAGACTAACGGACGCCCTGCGGCCTCGACAGGTTCCCGGGGCGAGTTTCCTTGCGATCCCATCTGTTTTACCGAGCCCTCCCCTACATTTTTCACCCCCTTTTTACTGGGCGCCGGCGAGTGCCAGACATATCCGGAGTCCGAACCAAATTGGCAGTCAAAGGGTCATACGCGAAGCAAGCGCGATTGCGCTATTCCAAGGGCCATGAGGGAAAGAGTTTTGCCGCACAAGTCGCGGTCCCCTCGGTCTATTCGCGCGGTTGCGAAAGATGTTTGGGAAGATGATCGGTGGAGATCACCAGCGGA
The DNA here is from genome assembly GCA_047619425.1 of Myxococcota bacterium. Classification (GTDB taxonomy): domain Bacteria; phylum Myxococcota_A; class UBA9160; order UBA9160; family UBA4427; genus DUBZ01. The sequence continues at coordinate 1,014 of JBLHOB010000250.1, read as the reverse complement.
GCGTACGTTCGATCGATGAGTCGTTTGCGATGAGTCCATTGTTGAAAACACGACCGAACCCACGCGGGCACCGCGCAGTGCGCAGGCTCGGCCCGGGTGCTGCGGGCAGTGTCTTCGCCACCCGCGGCAGCATCGACTCGATGCTCTTTGCGGCCGGGTCCCCAGCCCTGCCCGGCCTCACGATGCCCGAGCCGGAGGACCGACGCGGTTTTCTGATCTCAAGTGCGGCCTCGGCCCTGCTCCACGTATTGGTGATCGGCGGCATTGCACTCGTCGGCTACTACGCCAAACAGGCGGTCGAAGAGATTATCCCGGTTCGCATCTTCAACGAGCCGGTCGAACTGCCGGGTTCAAATGAACCCTCGCCGCTGCCCGTGCCCAAGATGCTTTCGGCGCCGATCGCAAGCGCGATCCCCCTCGCCATGGAGCCCGCGAACCTCGCCGCCGTGCCGGCCCCCGTTGTCGCCCCGCCCAGCCTTGACCTCGCAACACCCCAAGCACTCGATCTGGCGTTGGCGCAAAGCGCAAAACTGGCAGCCCAACTCGAAACCACGACCACACCCAGTGCGGCGGACATCACGAAGATTGCACCGCTGGACATCAACGCCGCCGATCTAGTTGCACCCACCGTCGAGCTGAGCGGCCCAACCGAAACTGCGAGTCGCACACCCACCGACCTTGCGGCCCCGATGGCCTTTGACTCCCTCGCGGACCTCAACGCCAATCAATACAAGGGCGCGATTTCCGCGGTTCCGACGGCATCGAGCGGCCTTGAAAACGGAGAGCCCTTTGCCGCGACAGGTGTCTCGGCCGAGTACCTCGCCGCGGGCTTTGCGGGAGGCGATCCAAACGCGATCGGCACAGTGCCGTGTCTGCAAAGCGCATTCGTCACCCGTTACCAACAACTCATCGACGACCGCACGACCTCGCGCTGGGAAGTGCCCTACGACGCGGACGCAGACGACTATGTAAAGATCCGCATCGGCATCGACCAGTCGGGCTCGCTGTTCAAAA
>JBLHOB010000249.1:0-5464 GCA_047619425.1 Myxococcota bacterium | reverse complement strand
GGGACTGAACGGTCTATGGCCAAGACGGCTTTCCGGGGTTTGAGTAGTGCTTGGAAGAGGCAGACAGCAGGCTAGCAGCCCTTCTGCGATCCACCCCAAATGGCGAACGCTTCGCAGTGCCCAACGGCCAAAGGGCATCTCCAGGCTTTCGTGCCGGCAGCCGCCCCCCCACCCTCGCCCAGCCTCCTGCTGTGGCCGCAAGCCGCCCTTGGCGATCGCCGCCACCGTGCACCGAAGCCCGCGAGAGGCGACTCGAAATGTGTTTTCGGCTGCTAGCATTCGCCGCGGAAAACATTTATTTTCGCGGCCTTCGGTCGCACCAATTATTCGAAATGGGGTCACCCCGAGACTCAGAAAACTCGCTCGATCGATCGCAGGCTAGATGGATCGCCGATCGCGAGACTCAAGACTCCCAACCTAAAACTTGGAATCACGCAGATACCGGTTTGCGAAACACTCGCCACCCAAGTACGAACTTCTGCGAAATGATGAAATGACAAAGGAGCAAGTGATGGCTTTACTCAAGGCAGGCACGCGTCTCAAGAGCGCGGTATGCACGACGGAACTCATGCTCGTCGGCGCACCGAAAGAAGAAGTCGAAATTACCTGCGGCGGCGCAGCGCTCATCGCAATGGGTGAAGACGGCAGCGGCACGATCTCGGACGACGCCAAGGGCGGCACTCAGATCGGCAAGCGCTACGTCAACGAAGCCGGCGACCTCGAGATCCTCTGCACGAAGCCCGGCGACGGAAGCCTCGCCGCCAACGGAGCCGCACTCACGATCAAGGGTGCCAAGCCTCTCCCGTCTTCAGACTAAGAACTGCGAGACGAAGAACTGCGAGCGCCTAACCGCGCCCGATCAACCTGTTCGAAGCGAAGCCATCGGTCGGTCGCATTGCGGCCGACCGACTGCCTCGGCTGCCATCAACTCGCAACCGAGACACACTTCGCCGCACGCCGCGTAGACTTTCAGCGAAAGTCGCAACCTCTCAGGATGATCCCATGAACCTCATGATGCTCCTCGAAATGGCCTCTTCGAGTTTTGGCGACCGCGTAGCCCTTACCAACGGCGACGACCAACTCACCTACGAAGAGCTCTTCAAGGCGTCGGGGGCAGCAGGCGCACGGGCGAAGGCCAGTGGCGCCGACTACTTCGCGATGCTCGACGAATCGAGCCTGGCATTTCCGACCGCGCTGTTTGGCGCGGCCTGGGCCGGCATTCCGTTTGTACCCCTAAACTATCGACTCACGGGCAACGAACTCGACGCGCTCCTTACCCGGGTTGAGAGTTCGATTCTCCTTTGCGAACCCGAACGCACCGAAAGCTTGCTCGGGCGCGACAAGTGCGACGCGATTGGACGCCACGACTTCCTCGCCGAGGCGCGCAAAGACGGCGCCCCCTCCCTCGACCCCGAATGGTCGATGGATCCGGAAGAGATTGCCGTCCTTCTCTTTACCAGCGGTACGACCGGTGCTCCCAAAGCCGCAGTCCTGCGACACCAGCACATCGTCTCCTACATCCTCAGCACCGTTGAGTTCATGAGTGCAGACGAAGACGCAGCACAGTTGGTCTGCGTTCCGCCCTATCACATCGCGGGGATCGCATCCCTGGCGAGCTCCATCTACTCAGGGCGCCGCATCGTTCAATTGCCAGCGTTTACCCCGGAGAGCTGGATCGAAACCGCGCGACGCGAAAAGATCAGCAACGCGATGGTTGTGCCGACCATGCTCGCGCGAATCATCGAAGCACTTGAGGGTCAGGGTTCAGCCGACCTTCCCGACCTCAAGGCGATCTCCTACGGCGGCGGCAAGATGCCCCAAGCCGTGGTTGAACGCGCAATGGAACTCTTCCCGGACACCAATTTCACCAACGCCTACGGCTTGACCGAAACGAGTTCGACGATCTCGATTCTCGGCCCCGACGACCATCGCGCCGCCATGGCGAGCGAAGACCCAGCCGTGCGCAAACGCATCACCTCGGTTGGACAACCCATCCCCACCATCGAAGTCGAGATCCGCGATGACGACGGCAAGGCACTCGGCGCCGATGAGCGCGGCGAAATCTACGTACGCGGCGAGCAAGTCTCGGGCGAGTACCTGGGGAAGGGCAGCCAATTGCTGGCAGACGGCTTCTTCCCGACCAAAGACGGCGGCTATCTCGATGCCGAGGGGTACCTCTTCCTCGAAGGACGCATCGACGACATCATCGTTCGAGGCGGCGAAAACATGTCCCCCGGCGAGATCGAAGATGTCATGCTCGAGCACGAAGCGGTCAGCGATGTCGCAGTCATCGGTATCCCGGACGAGCAATGGGGCGAGGCCGTTGTGGCAGCCGTCGTGTTGAAGGGCGGCAAGGCCGCAACCGAAGGCGAACTGCAACAATGGGTGAAAGAGCGACTGCGCTCCTCACGTACCCCGGAGCAGATCCGCTTCACGGACGAACTTCCCTACAACGAGACGGGCAAGCTACTGCGCCGCGAAGTGCGAGCATCGTTCGCCGAGTAGTAACTGAGCAGGCATCAAGCAAAGTTAAAGAAGGGGTGATCAACGTGAGTGAAGTCACACCTCCCCTTGCGCTGCGCCTGCCCGAAGCCATTGACCTGCTCACTTCGCCCTTTGTGTACGAGCAGTTTTCGTCGTTAACCGGCGCCGCACTGCTCGTGGTGGATCTGCGTGTGGCGGCGCATCTTGCTGACGTCGAAAGAGTGACGACGGCGCGCGCGCGCCTCGGCGAGTTGCCGTGTCCGACCCTTGCCATTGTCGGCCCAGATCTCCCGCGCGCAAATGCTGACTGGTCCGATGCCTTTGATCTCGTCTTACGTGACGAGTCGGAGTTGGACGTCTTGGCCAACACGATCGCGCGTAACCCGATCGCATCCCTCGCCATGGTCCAGCTTTTGCGACACAGCGAAGCGCTATCGATCCACGATGGCCTCATTGCAGAGTCGCTGGTCTACTCGACTTTACAAAGTGGGCCCGAGTTCGCGTCCTGGCTGCAAGGACGCAAAGCCCCACGCCCTGCTGCGCCGAACGACGAACCCGCAGTGGCATTGCTGCGCGACGGCCGCCGACTCAACGTCACCCTCAACCGACCCGATCGACGCAATGCCTTTTCTGCGGAGATGCGGGACGGCTTCGTCGAAGCGATGCACGTGGTCGAACTCGACCCGACGATTGAAGAAGTGCTGCTGCGCGGATCGGGGCCATCATTTTCTAGCGGAGGCGACCTGGCTGAATTCGGCACGCTGTCCGACCCCGCGACAGCACACGTTATCCGCTCGACACGAAACCCAGCGCGCACTCTCTCCCGCGTTGCGTTGCGCGTTCGCAGTCAGGTCCACGGCTCATGCGTAGGTGCGGGGATCGAATTGCCCGCCTTCACTTCGCACATTTGCGCCACGCGCGATGCGAGCTTCTGGCTGCCGGAGGTTGCGATGGGCTTGGTGCCTGGGGCCGGCGGAACCGTAAGCCTGCCCCGTCGGATTGGCCGCCACAAGACAAACTACCTCGCCTTGATGGGGCGTCCGATCGACGCCGAGACTGCGCTCGCTTGGGGATTGGTCGACGAGTTGATTTAACGCGTGGGGTACAGTCAGGCCCTGCGACACGCTTGCGACACAACTACCGCACGATGCGCACGACGAACACAAACCTGTGTTCAATCAACGACGATTCAAACAAGTTCACATGTCCCGCGCTTGGGACGATGAGGAGAGAGTTCATGCCGGGACCGATGGAAGGCATCAAGGTCGTAGAGATGGGTGTTTGGGTAGCCGGGCCGGCCGCGGGCGGCATTTTGGCCGACTGGGGCGCAGACGTCATCAAGATCGAGCCTCCTGGCATGGGCGACCCCGCCCGCTCGTTTGCCAAGATGCTGGGCGGCGACCTCGACATCAACCCTCCCTTCGAGATGGACAACCGCAGCAAGCGCAGTGTGGTGTTGGACCTCGCCCATGAAGAGGGCATGAAGGTCGCTCTTGAACTGATCGCCGAAGCCGACGTGTTCATCACCAACATTCGCCCCGGCGCTCTAGAACGCCTTGGCCTCGATCACGAGAGCCTTCTCGCACTCCACCCCAAACTCGTCTACGGCGGCATCACGGGCTACGGCATGACGGGCCCCGACCGCGATCGCGCGGCCTACGACATCGCCGCCTTTTGGGCGCGCTCGGGTATCGCAAACGCTCTCACCGCGCCGGGTGGCAACCCGCCCTTCCAGCGCGGGGGGATGGGCGACCACAGCGCCGGCTTGGCACTCGCAGCTGCGATCTCTGCGGCACTCTTCTCCCGGGAAAGAACCGGCAAGGGACAATTCGTATCAACATCGCTTTTGCGTCAGGGCATCTACACCATGAGCTTTGATCTCGCGATCAACATTCGCTTTGGCGTAGAGATCATGGCCGCCAACCGCGCGACGATGGGCAACCCGACCGTCAATTGTTATCAGGACAAAGACGAACGTTGGTTTTGGATCGTAGGCCTCGAGGGCGATCGACACTGGCCCCCGCTGGCCCGAGTCGTTGGGCATCCCGAATGGATCGAAGACGAACGCTTCGCAACCATGGCGTCGCGCGCCGCGAATGCAGCCGAGTTGATCACGGCACTCGACGCGATTTTCGCAACGAAGACCCGCGACGAATGGGCCTCGATATTCGACGACGAAGAAGACTTCTGGTGGGCACCCGTGCAGACTTTTGGCGAAGTGCTCGAAGACCCGCAAGTGCAGGCCATCGGCGCTCTGGTGGACGTACCCGACGACGTCAGCACGACGCTGCTGCCCGCAACCCCGGTCGACTTTGCCGGTACACCCTGGGCGCCGCGATCGATGGCGCCGAGTCACGGCCAACACACCGACGACATTCTCACCGAAACGGGGCGAAGCAGCGAGGAAATCGCCGCACTGCGCGAAGCCGGAGTGCTGGGCTAGGTCGGTCGCATCGGCGGCGACGACTCGGACGGGGCATGTCGTAAAGACGATTCAAGGGCGATTCGTTCAAGCTCGTCGTGAAGCGAGTCGTTGCGACTCAATCGCTTGCGGCATCCTCATCGGCGGCGATGTCGGGAGCAGCGTCCACTTCGACGGTTGCAAGGACACCTGTGCCGACACCGACAGCAACCGCTTCCCCCTCGACCGGTGTGTAATTTCGCACCAGCATTGAGATCCCGAATCGCGTCTTCTCGGCAAATGGCACGCCACCGAAGGTTTCAACCATCTGATAGTTCTGTCGCACCCAGCCGTAGAGAGCGCGACCGTAGTCTCGTCCGAAGAAAGGCGTGCCATAGAGCCCGGTGCGCTTGTGCACCAACAAGACGTAGTCGGGTGGCGACTGTTCGAATGCCTCGATGATGGCCGCGCTCGTGTACAGGCTCAACTCGGGCGGCATGAAGTTGATGTAGCGCGTAGGGCTCTCGCGGCGACTCAAGTAGTTGAGCATCACGCCTTCGGGCAGGACTGCGACCGTGG
>JBLHOB010000248.1:0-5504 GCA_047619425.1 Myxococcota bacterium | reverse complement strand
ATACGACTCGAGCCATGCGACGGGTGAAGAAAGATCCGATCCCCGAAGATGTCCAACAACGAATCCTCGACGCCGCCGTGCGCGCCCCAACCGGCGGCAACGCCCAGGGCTGGCGCTTTATGTTTGTTGACTCGCCCGAGGTCAAGGCAAAGCTGGCCCCGCTCTATCGCGAGGGCCTAGACACCGTTTTTAATTCGATCTACAAGGAGCAGTTCGAGGCCGCCGAGGCCGAGCCCGAAGCGGAAGAGAGCATCGATTTTTTGAAGATGTATCGCTCGGCGAACTGGCTGGCGGACCACTTCGAAGATTACCCGTTGATGTTGTTTGCATTCTGCCAGGGCGACACGACCGGGGCATCGATCTACCCCGCCGTTTGGAACGCCATGCTTGCGGCACGCGCTGAGGGCGTCGGCACTGCGATGACAAGCGTCCTGTTATTTCACCAGAAAGCGATGCTCGACATTCTGGGCGTGCCCGAAGACCAGGGGTGGCAGTTCAGCTGCACCGTGACAATGGGCTACCCGACGGGGCGCTGGGGAGTTGCCCCGCGACGCCCCTCTCACGAAGTTGCCTGCCGCAACCAATGGGACAACGAAATTGGATTTGAGATCCCCGAACCGTTGTGGTCCAAATGAGTCAGACCCTCGAGCAAAACAACGAGCTGCCATCGGGCCTCAACGAGTTGCCGCGCCAAGGCCTGCGGGATTTATTTTCCCGTTTCTTGAGCGGCAGCAAAGAGCGCGAAGACATGCTCTCGGGCCTGCAAAGCGCGAACGAAAAGTACGGCGACGCCGTGATGACCAAGCTCCCCAACATGACCATGGTCAACTTGTTCGGGCCCGACGCAAACCGCTTCGTGTTGCTCGACCCCGATAAGATTTTCTCAGCGCGAAGACCGTGGATGATGATCATGGGGAAGATCTTTCCCAACGGCTTGCTCCTGCTCGACGGCGACGAACACAAGACCGATCGCAAAGTCATGCACACGGCGTTTACCCGCCCTGCGCTTGCCGGCTACACCGAGCGCATGAACGAGATCGTTTCCGAAGAAATCACGCACTGGCACAAGCCCGACACGGAGTTCGAAGCGTTTCCAAGTGTAAAAGAGCTCACGTTGACCATGGCGGCGCGTATCTTCTTCGGCGTCGAACTCGGCCCCGAAACCGAAAAACTGAACGACGCGATGGAAGCCCTCGTCGCCGCGTCCATGTCGCGCATTCGGCTCAACATCCCCGGCCTTGAGTTCTACCGCGGCTTGCAGGCGCGCAAGTTCATGATCGAGTTCATCGGTTCGATGATCCCGGAGCGTCGTGCGGGCGATCAAAGCGACATCTTTTCGCGCCTGTGCCGCAACGTCACCGAAGATGGCGAGCAATTCGATGACCAACAGATCATCGACCACATGAGCTTCCTCATGATGGCCGCCCACGACACCACCACCAGCACATTGAGTTCAATGCTCTACGAACTGGCGCGTCACCCCGAGTGGCAAGAGCGCGCGCGCAAAGAGTCCATTGCCTACGGCAAAGACGCCGTCGCGTTCACCGACATCAACAGCTTCCCCGCCCTCGCCCTCGTGATGAAAGAAACTCTGCGACGTTACCCCCCACTGCCCATCATCCCGCGCATCGCCACGCGCGACTTCGAGTTCAAGGGCTACCGCGTCCCCGAAGGCTCCATGGTGGTCGTCTCGCCGCTACACACCCACGGCCTAACCGAGTGGTGGGACAACCCCGACGACTTCGACCCCGAGCGCTTCAACCCCGAACGCGCCGAAGACCAACGCCACAGCCACAGTTACCTCCCCTTCGGCGGCGGCCAACACATGTGCTTGGGCCTCCGCTTCGCCGAAGCCCAAGTGAAAATCGTCCTCCACCACATTCTCCGCCGCTACCGCTTCACCCTCCACGACGGCTACACCATGCCCGTCCAACAAGCCCCAATCTCCAAACCCAAAGACGGCCTCCCCCTCATCCTCACCCCGCTCTCCTAACCCGCCCCCCCCACCAAAGCTCCGCACTTTTGCCCATCTCCCAAACCACGGTCCCCCAATCCCCGCCCCCAAACCGCGCGGCAGGCCGAAAAGGGGCTTTGGCGAGAGGGTCCTGCAGCGAAATAAAGCGGACCCCAACTCCCAACAACGGCTGCTCCCCAAGCAACCAACACCCCCTACTCAAGACCACGCCCCGAGAGCCGGAGCCATTCGCGGAAGGACCCTCTCGCCAAAGCCCCGTCCCCCCAACTCAACCCACCCAACAAAAACCCAGAATTCAAACCCCAAAAACCCAACCCCAAACAAAAAAAAGGCCGAAGCCCAAGGGCCCCGACCTTTCAAAAACAACTCCGACCAAAAGTCGGAAGCGTCTCTCTATTCTTCTTCGTCCGGAATCTTCGAAGCGTACTTCTCCTTCAACTCCTTCGTGACCTCAGCAGAAGCCGGCGTGTAGCGACTAAACTCCATGCTGAACTCCGCCTTGCCCTGAGTTGAAGAGCGCAAGTCCGTCGAGTAACCAAACATCTCGGCCAACGGCACGTCGGCTTCAACCTGCACAAAGCCGTCGTTGTCCTGAGTGCCGACGATCTGTCCACGTCGTTGCATCACGGTCTTGAGAATGGCGCCCTGGAACTCGGACGGGCCCTCTACCTCAAGCTTCATGATGGGCTCCATGATGATCGGCCTGGCCTTGGCGAAGCCGTCGCGGAAAGCACCGCGTGCCGCCGCCTGGAACGCCATTTCCGAGGAGTCAACTGCATGGGACTGACCATCGTTGATTACGGCGCGGACGCCCATCACCGGGAAGCCAATGAGGCGTCCCTTCGGAAGGCAACTGCGAAAACCCTTCTCGACCGCACTGATGTATTCCGTCGGGATCGAGCCGCCCTTGACCTTGCTCTCGAACTGAAAGTCCTTCGGGCCCTCGTCGTCGACTTCGATCGGTTCGAGATAGCCGGCCACCTTGCCGTACTGGCCGGAACCACCCGTCTGCTTCTTGTGCGTGTAGCTAAATTCTGCTTTGCGCGAGATGGCTTCGCGGTACGCCACCTGGGGTGCGCCCGTCTCCACTTCGCACTGGTACTCGCGAAGCATGCGCTCGACGTAGACTTCAAGGTGAAGCTCGCCCATGCCCGAGATCACGGTCTCGTTGCTCTCCGGATCAACTTGCGAGCGGAACGTCGGATCTTCGCGAACGAAGCGACCGAGCGCCTTGCCCATGTTGTCCTGGGACTTCTGATCCTTCGGCTTGATCGAAAGCGAAATCACTGCGTCCGGAACATGCATGGAACTCATCGCGTAGTTGATCTTGCCGTCGGTGAAGGTATCACCCGAGGCGCAATCGATTCCGAAGAGCGCGACGATGTCGCCAGCGCCCGAGTCTTCGATGTCCTGCATTTGATCGGAGTGCATACGCACGAGACGACCGACCTTGTGCTTCTTGCCGGTACGTGAGTTGATGATCGTCGTGCCCTTGGTCAGCCTGCCCTGATAGACCCGCACGTAGGTGAGCTGTCCGTAGCGCCCATCTTCAAGTTTGAACGCGAGTGCAACCATCGGCTTGTCGAAATTCGATTCGATGATGACCTCGGCCTCGTCGTTGTCGAGATCAACACCCGTGTTCTTGATGTCCGTCGGGGCCGGCAAGTAGCGATCGACTGCGTCGAGCAGTGTCTGTACGCCCTTGTTCTTGTATGCCGAGCCCAAGAAGACGGGGGTCAATGCGAGAGCCAACACGCCGTTGCGCACGGCCGCGTGAATTAGCTCCTCGGTGACTTTCTCTTCGAGCATCGCTTCCATCAAGTCATCCGAAAACATGGAGACCACGTCGAGCATCTCTTCGCGAGCTGCTTCGGCATCGGCCTGCATGTTCTCCGGAATATCCTTCACTTCGATAATCTCGCCGTTGTCGCCTTCGTAGTAGTACGCCTTCATCGTGAGAAGGTCGATGACACCGTTGAATTCGTTTTCGAGACCGATCGGCAACTGCATCATCACGGCGTTGTGGTTGAGCTTCTCGCGCAACTGGCCGGTGATCTTTGCCGGGTTGGCACCCGAGCGGTCGAGCTTGTTGATAAAGGCGATGCGCGGAACGTCGTAGCGCTTCATCTGGCGGTCAACTGTCATCGACTGTGACTGCACGCCGGCAACACCGCAGAGGATCAGGACTGCTCCATCGAGTACGCGCAACGCACGCTCAACTTCAATCGTGAAGTCAACATGGCCAGGCGTATCAATGATGTTGATGTCTTTGTCGCCCCATTTGCAGTGCGTAGCCGCGGAAGCAATCGTGATGCCGCGCTCTCGCTCGAGCTCCATCGAGTCCATGACGGCCCCGACTTCGTCCTTGCCTCGGACTTCGTGAATCGCGTGAATCTTTCCGGTGTAGAACAGGATGCGCTCGGTGAGCGTCGTCTTGCCGGAATCGATGTGCGCGCTGATACCAATGTTTCGAATTTTCGATAGATCGCTGAGCATTGTCTTGCCTTCCGTCGACTTGGAGTTGTCTGGACTCGCGTTGACTTGCGTGACGAGTTTCACCACGGCAGCTGTTACGCTGCGACGGTGCAACTCTGGCTATGTGCCAAAACGTTCGGGGGAGTCTTCGGCCAACGAGCGGGGCCGCAAAAATGGTTCACTTGGATTTCGAGAGTGGGTATCGAATCTTAGTGGCCGCGCAATCTAGCGAGGTGTCAAAGGTTTTTCCAGCAACCGCGCATCTTTCGCGGCGTTCACACCAGCGCGAGCCCCGCGGGAACCCGCGACCTACCGATCGCTGCGAAACGCGGCGCACATATGGTGCGACAAAGCCTCAGCCCCGTACCGGTGGCGTGAACCTTCTGGGCAGGCGAGGCGCGCATCGCAACGCGTGGCACATCCATCGGCGGTTTGTCGCGTTTGCTGGCAGCGGATGACGTCAAAACCGGTCGCCGCAATCGCCTTGCCCGGGCAACTCTTCTCGCAAGGAGCGTCGCACCCCCGACATGGGTCGTATGCAGCAGGGCGCGCAGTTGGCTCAGGGTACACACGATTAGTCAATATCAACGCGCGGATCGCAAACCACGGCCCAAACTCGCGATGCAACAGCAGCCCTAGACGACTCGACGCGCCGAGGCCCGCGGCCTTGCCAAGGGCAACGAAGTCTGCGAATTCGCCGTCTCCTGGCGTATCGCCGCCACGGCGCTCCCAATAGAAAAAAGCTTTCGCGTCGGCCCCCCCGCGATTGAGTTGGTCGCAAGCCGCAACAACGAGGGCTTCGCACTGTTCATCGATAGGATGCACAGCCTCCGGACGCTGGCTCATCGCAGCGTGATAGAAGGCGTCGCCCCCCGAGCCGATGATGAGTGCCGATTCTGCTTGCGGATGCAGCGGGTCGGATTGCCACGCAACCGGGACCCGGTCGTTGTAGTCCTCGATCCCAAGCCTGCCGACGACATTCAGCCCACGTGACGCGAGATCTCGGAGCACGAGAGAGTCTGTAATCGTTGCTTCAGGCGAAGCAGTCACCCTC
>JBLHOB010000247.1:0-5527 GCA_047619425.1 Myxococcota bacterium | reverse complement strand
GAACGTTCTTCCCAGCGTGTGATCTCGGAGTCCACGGCGCGCAGTACCGCGTCGAGCGCGGCAGCGCGTAGTGATGGGGACTTTCCCGAAAGAATGTCGCCAACGGTATCGAGAGCGCGCACGAATTCGGCGAGGCTTGCGTGGGCGGTTGCGGGTTCGCCGCTCACGCCGATGCTTGCGGCGTCGAGCAATGCGCGGGCGCCCGCCAGTGCTTCTGAAAGTGCGAGTTGGGTGTGGTGCGATGCTCGCTCGAACGCCGCACGGGCAGTTGTGTCCGTTGCATGCTCGCGCTGCCCGGTGTCTCGACCGCCTTTCCTCGAGCTGCTTTTCGAACTCACGCCTTGAACTCCTCGGGCGCCTTGCCGCGCCGTTGGCGGATGGAAGAACGTTCTGCCCCGAAGTGCAAGAACGTGGCGCGCTCTACGGAGAGATTTTTCGCGTCGACGGTGCGCCGATGAGGAGCGAGTTTACGCGAGTTTGTCATCGGTAACCTCGTCGCGATTGCCGCGATCTCCGAGGGCGTCTGCAATTATTGAAAGGCTCGCAAGGTCGTTGATCTCATCTTGTTGCTCGGCTACGCAGCGAAAAAAACAGCGCGCCGTGTCGGCCCGGCGCTTCAAGCTGCGGGTATTGTCGACGTCGCGTTGCACCTGCACGGCGACCTGTTTTGCGGCAAGGGCGGCGGCCTCTGCGGCTGCGGGGTCACCGAGCAGCTCTGCCAGTGCACGGACGTCACTTTCGGATAGGACGCCTGCAGCCAGTGCGGGCGCAGCCGGCTTGTCGTCGGGCCACTCGTGCATGCGGTTGATGATCACGCCGCGCAAAGAGGCATCGATTTCATCGAGATGTTCGAGGAAAAGCTCGGCATTGTGCGAGGACTCGCGGCTGGGACCGGCCACCAGTACGAAGGCCGATTCACGGCCGAGCAACGTGCGCCGGATACGTTCGGCCCGCTCCTTGAAGCCTTCGGACAACTCGTCGATCGCCATGAGAAAGGCCGAGAGGTCTTCGAGAAAACCCACTCCGGTCACGCGTTCGATCAGTTGTAATACGACCTGGATGGGGCGTTGAAAAAGGCGTGCTCCAAACCTTCCCGCGGCCATGGCGGGATGCACGAGTAGCTTCACCAGACGGCTGTCGAGGAACTCGACGAGTCGGGTCGGAGCGTCGAGGAAATCGAGTACGTGCTGGGCCGGCGGTGTGTCGACGACGACGAGGTCAAATCGCCCGCACTCCGACATCTCGAGAACTTTTTCCATTGCCGCGTACTCGCCGCTGCCCGAGAGCGCGCCGGACGCATGTTGATAGATGGGGTTATCGAGGATCTGCTGACGAGTAGCTTCGTCCGGTGCGAAGCGTTCGATCAAACCGTCGAAGGTGCGCTTTGGGTCGAGCATCATGGCGTAGAGGGGGAGAGCTTCTTTGCCCTCTTCACGGCCAACGGGCTGGGGGTCATTGCTCAGGGTTTCGACGCCGAGGGCATCCGCTAGGCGCCGCGCCGGGTCGATGGTCAATACGAGTGTGCGGCGTCCAGACTTTGCGGCGAGCAAGGCCAGGGCGGCCGCGACGGTTGTTTTACCTACCCCTCCCGTACCCACACAGACGAGGATCTTGTGTTTGAGGAGTAGCTGCTCGGGAGACGCAATGGACGTCATGCCACACCCCCGTCTTTTTCTTGAGTTTCGAGCAGTATCTGCCCGAAGCGGAGCAAGTCACGCTCGGGTTCAAGCCCGCCGTCAATGTTCAGGAGTGGCACGATTGGCAAGCCGACGCGGCGCACAAGCTCGCCGACATAGAATTGGCTTCGCTCGTATCGCGCGCGTCGCTGCCCGCAACACCGCGCGAGAACCTGGGGTGAAGGCAGGCCGCCGAGCCGCGCATCCTGTGGCAATGCGTCGAGCTTGGTTGGGAGATCACCAAGCGCGGCAGGGTAGGGTTCGGGTTCGAGCCGATTGACGACGACGCTGCCGAGTGGCACGTGGATTTCGCTTTGTACACGCTCGATCAGCTCTGCAGTTTCACTGACCGGAAGTTCTTCGGCCAGGCAAACCGGCAGCAATCTCGTGCGCGCCGGGTCCTGGATCAGCGCTTGGACATCTCCGGCCCGCCGTCGCAACGGGCCCGTCTTGATGGCGGACTGAACCACGCGAGGGACGTCGAGAAAAGTAAGTCCGTGTCCGCTGGCCGGTGCGTCGACCACGATCATGTCGTACTCGAGGTTCCCACTGTCCCGGCCCAAATTTTCCATGTAGCCGATCTTTCCGAGGGTGATCAGTTCGCGCCAGCCGGGGGCGGCCGCGAGCAATTGCTGGAAGGCCGGCTGTCGTAGGCCCCGGTCGACCAGGGATTTGAGGCCAATTTGAAGGCCGAGGTATTCGGCCAGGGCTGCGAATGGATCGATGTGGATGACCCAAAGCGACGGCTGCAACTCGCGACCCTCATATCCGACGGGTGCGGAACCGGGTGCCACTAGGCCGTGAAGGTGCTCATCGCGTCCCATTTCAACCAACGCTACCCGTTGGCCCCGCTTGGCAGCGGCCAGCGCCACGGATGCGGCAACGGTGGTCTTCCCGCAGCCTCCTTTGCCGGTGACGATGATGAGCCTGCAGTCGAGCAGGGAGATGCCTGGGGTGTCCACGTTGAATAAGCCTCTGGCTTCTTGGGGTTCGAGTGACGCTGCGCTGCGTCGCGATGATAGAGCACACGAGAAACTCACTACAGAGTTTGTGAAGCACTCCGAGACGGCTTCATTTGAGGCTTGCGTAGCACTGATGAGGCATTCGCCAAGCGGCCGTCCCGGGAGGCTCAAGGCATACGCGGGTCTATCCGAAACAGCCTGCTGGAGCAGAAGTTTCGGCTTGGGTACCGATTTCGGGCCTGGCCAGATAACAGGGTTGGGCGAGTCAGCAAGGTAGCCGTTATCGCGCCGTGAAGTAGCGACTGTGTGCAGCCAAGCCGGGAGAAGACGTTGGTCATTGAATGCGGAAAATGCGGTACGCGGTTTGAGCTCGATTCGGAACGAATACCCGATGACGGCATACGTGTGCGTTGTTCGCGCTGCAAGCACGCGTTCTATCTCCAGCACCCTGAGCGGAGCCAGGAAGTAGCAGTCGAAGCCGTTGCGCAAAAAGCCGTCGAAAGCGCGACCAGCGAGGGTGCAAACTCGCAGCGCTTCGCCGCGACGCCAAACCCCAGCGAAGATTTGCCCGACGAGAACAGCGTGGCATCGGGGGCCGCTCAACTTGGCTCCGACCATGCAGACGAGTTTGGCTCGGTCGACGACGAAGACGATTGGGAGTTCAACGAAGACCTCCCGTCGTACGACGAGCCCAACGAGAGCACTGCACCACCCGAACAAGAAGAGAGCTACGAACTCGACGATGGGGACGACATCGAACTCGATGTCGAAGGACTCGAGGGAAGCGACGCCGACTCCCAAGCAGGCGGCTCAATCGACATGGGGTACGACGCCTCGTTTACCGACGCGCATGCAGCGGGAGGCCTGAACCCCGACACGAGTGAGATGGGGGAAGACGATCTTGCTCGGTCGAGCATGACCGGTGCGGATGCTACGAGTGAACCTCAGGCGGCGCCTGTGCTTGATCGTTCTGATTTTGATGACAGCAACCTAGGCAACAGAGACGCCCCGACGATCGGTGAGAGTCGTGCGGATGCGTTCGGTAGCGTCGAGGATTTTTCATCGCTCGCGGAACCCGACGAGAACACCCCAGCCCCGATTGCGGCGAGTAGTCAAGGCGGGAACATCGAGGACCCCGAGAGCTGGGATTTCTTCGGTGATGACGGAGACGGCGGCGGCAGCAAGCAATCGGCTCTTGGCGCGATGCAAGATTTATCGCAAAGCCCCGTTACGGCTCAAAGTGGTCCGACTGCGGCAGAAAGCCGAGACATGGATTCGGATCTGCCGGTTTTCGACAGCGAGGGTGCGTCGAGCGCCTTGTCTCGTATCGGTTCGGCGCTGTCGTGGGTAGCGGTGTTGGCTTTGATTGGCGGCGGTGTGTTTCTCGGCGTCACAGGCTCGTTCGAGTCGAAGGTGAGCACGCCGGCATTTGTCAGCATTGGCTCGATGCGCGCGGCAAACATCCGCGGGCAGTGGCTCGAGACGGCGAATGCAGGGACACTCTATGTTGTTACGGGTGACCTGTTGAACCCCGAACCCGAAGCCGCATCACCCGGGCGTGCCGTGCGAGTCAATCTTCTGACCGAAGATGGTCGCGTGGTCGATCTCGCTCCCTCGTTTGCGGGGCGCGATCTCACCTTCGAGAGCATCCGCATGATGTCTCTGGATGAGCTTGAGCAATCGCAATGGGTAGCCGCCCACGCGCTTGCAACGAATGAAATCGCCGCCGGCCAGTCAACTCGCTTCGCGGCCGCGTTTGCCGAAGCCCCCATCCACGCTTCGCACTTTCAACTCCAAGACGTCGAACTCGATCAGTTGTCGGAGTGGAGTGCCATCGATGCGGAAGCGGCGGTGGTGTACCCGATTGCGCCTCCGGCGCTTGGCGAAGACGCCAGTGCAGCGGCTGCTGACGTGGGTGTGGTCGTAGGAGAGGCGGGCGACGCGTTGGTGTCAGGTGCACAAGCGGTCGTCCAAGCCGCGGCAGTCGAATCGCCGCTGGCCAACTAGGCCTTCGGCTCGCCGTCCTCGACACTCTCTTTTTCGGGAGTGACGTCGATGGCGTCTTTGCCCGACAACCCGGACTTGAAGTTGTTGATCGCCTTGCCCATACCCGCGCCAATTTCGGGCAGACGCTTGGCGCCGAACAACACCACGACGATTGCGAGGATGATTCCGAGTTCTAAGGGCCCTAAGCCAAACATGTTGCGATCCTCTCCGTTCTTGTCATTCGTGGGTCGATGCTTTTGTTGGTGCGCGTGCCGGGCGACAGATGCTCAGTTCGGACTATCGCCTGTTCCCTGAGACCATCGGAACGTTGCATTGCGAGAAATGTGACGTCATCCGTTTGCGCGAGCATTGCTACACCGATCTCGCAAGGCGCCCCGGCGGAGACGGGAATGTGCCGCTCGATGGGTGTCGGGTCAAGCGCGGTCTACTACTGCACCCGGCTTCGCACGGCGAGCCTCACGGCCCTCTCACCGACTCTCGCTGAACTACGGCGCGCTGTCTACCGGAGCCAACTCCTGGTCAATGACGGCGCGAAAGGCCTCGAGTCCCTGGGCGCCCCGTAAAACGATGCCATTGATGTAGAAAGTCGGTGTTGCGGTCGCTCCTACTGACTTTCCAACCTCGGCGTCCATTGCAACCAGCGCAACAGTCGCCTCGTCGTTGATGCAGCTTTTAAAGCTCGCTGAGTCGAGTTCAAGCTGCGCCGCGTAGTCGATCAGGTCAGGACCTGAGAGGGCCTTTTGGTTTTTGAACAACAAGTCGTGGTAGTCCCAAAATCGCTCTTGTTGGCCGGCGCAGGTCGCTGCGACCGCAGCGGGGAGTGCATTCGCGTGAAAGTCGAGCGGGAAGTGCCGGTACTCGAAACGCAGCTTGCCCGGGTAG
>JBLHOB010000246.1:0-5547 GCA_047619425.1 Myxococcota bacterium | reverse complement strand
CCTTCGTCGGACTCGGCGCGCGCGAGCATCGGAGAGATGCGCGGTATCGAGTAAGAGAAGCTCGGACTCTTTGCGATCTCGAATCGCGTCTCGCGTTTCTCGCCGATTGTTACGGCACCAACTGCAAAGACGGCCGTGAAGAGCATGGCCACAATGCCGGCGGCAGTGATGCGCTGCCTTCTGCGGCGCAGCTTCGCGCGGCGAATGCGTCCGCGGGCTTTGCGCCTAATGTTCCAGTCGCTCATTGCGCCTCACGCGTACGGGTGCGTCCAAAGCTGCGGTCTACACGCATCTTCTTTTGCAATCGCCTGATGTCGCCGTGGATAGAAAACACAAAGAGCCTCGATAAAACACCTCCCCCTTCATCGGGTCTAATGTGGTGTGTCTTTAACCCCCTTATGGGTTTTGTTTGCACCCCTGATACGCAATTGAGTGTTGACTGATTTATCTGGCCATACTGCAGTTCGAGTTGGTTGTGGGCGCTATCGAGTGGGGTCGCTCGAACCACTGGCGGCTCCCCATTGCGTTCGCGTGCCAGCGCAATCGCGGTGGGCGAACCGGTGCCTTGAGGTTGTTGGGAGGTGCCGCGGCCCTAGGCTGCTGGCTTGTGGCCCGCTTGAAGGGACCGCCCGCGGGATGGAAAAGTGATCAGAATCAGCCAATTGGGGTCGTGCCGTGCCGAAACGAAACCCGTCTGGTGCCGGCAGGGTTTGCTATGGTGGGCAGAATTCTTGGGAACGTGAGACCCGCGTTTGCCTTGGCCCTTTCTGGCTAAATCCCGGTGGAAGTTTGATGCGAAACGACAAGGACAAGTACTGGGACTGCCTCGACCAGGCGATGGAAGCCTCCCATCGCGGTCGCATGGACGAAGCCTTGGCTTGGCTCGACGAAGCCTTGCGCGCCTACCCCGCAGGGGCCGAAGCACACAATGGCCGAGGCGAGATCCTTTGGGACGAAGGTCGCATCGACGAGGCTGCGCACGAGTTTGAACGCGCAACAACCGCCGATCCCAAGTTTATTGCGGCCTATCTCAATCGAATTGAATTGATGATTGAGGAGCTCAGTGCTTTCGAGGCCGCTCTTGAACTCTGCGATGAGCTGCTGAGCGGTCGACCCGATTTGCCACGGCCCGAGACTTCGGTCCAGGCCGAGGTCTACTACCTCAAGTCGAAGGCGCTGTTCTACGTCGACGATCTTGAGGGGGCAATCTTTCTGGTGCGCCGCGCCAACAAGGCGGTTGGCGTGCAGCCGGTCTACTCGGCGTTTGAAGGCCAGATTCTTTTCGAGTTGGGTCGCTACGAAGAGGCGCAACGCGTTCTCGAGCAGACGGCGATGATCGACCCCGACTCAGCCCACGTTGTGTACTACCTCGGCCTCGTGCTGGAGAGACTCGACGACGACGCGGCCGGCGAAGCTTTCGTGCGGGCAAACGCGCTCGATCCACATCACTTCCCGCTTCCGATGGAAATCACCGAAGAAGAGTTCGATGACGTCGTGGCGGTCGCGATTGACAACCTGCCGCGGTCGATCCGAGAGTACATCGCCGATGTACCCATCCTGGTCGAGCCCATGCCTTCCCGCGATCTGATCGCGACCGAGTGCATCTCTCCTCAGATCCTCGGTTTGTTCGTCGGCTCTCCGCGAACCGAAACCGCGACGACCTCCCAAGCTCTTGATCTCGATCGAGTACTGATCTTCAGCAAAAACCACGAGAAGATCTGTCGCGACCGCGAAGAGCTGATCGAGCAGATCCAGGTGACGGTGCGTCACGAGATTGGTCACTATCTCGGCCTCGACGAGGAAGACATGGACAGGCTCGGCTTGGCCTAAGCGTAGGCATTGAGCGAAAGCTGCTGCCACGCGTCCGATTCTGCATTTCCGCCGTCCCTACCGGCCCGACTCTCGTTTTTCTTGGTAGCGCCTAAGACTGCCCAGCAAGTCGGTCGTCAGGTCTATGTTCGCGGCTCGCGTCTGGCAGCGGGATGGGGAGCTATCTATGGTTCCGCAATGCAGGCGACACGTTCATGAGCGCATTGGTCGACCAACTTCGCGACATCGTCGGCTCCGAGTCTTGCCTTGCGCGCGCCGAAGAACTCTTCGTCTATGAATGTGACGGCCTCACACTCGACCCCTCGACACCATCGGTTGTCGTTTTACCTTCGTGTACGCAAGAAGTGGTCGAGATCGTAAAAGCCTGTCGCAAACACAACACGCCATTCGTGCCCCGAGGTGCCGGTACAGGACTCTCGGGTGGCGCCCACGCAAAGTCGAATGCAGTCGTGATCGAAACCTCTCGCATGAAAAAGGTGCTCGAGGTCGACGTTGAAAACCGCATCGCGCGGGTGCAACCGGGGCTGGTGAATTTGGATTTGTCCAACGCCGTCGCACCCCATGGCCTCTACTACGCCCCAGACCCGTCGAGCCAACAAGTCTGCACAATTGGCGGCAATGTGGCAGAGAACTCCGGCGGCCCCCACACACTGAAGTACGGGGCAACGACCGATAACGTCGTCAGTCTTGAGTTGGTCATGCCCGACGGCGAGGTGCTGCGCCTGGGGACCGACTCGGGCTACGGACCGGGCTATGACCTCGTGGGTGTCGTGACCGGAAGCGAAGGGACGCTGGGTATCGTGACCGAGGTGACGGTCAAACTACTCGCGGTTCCCGAAAGCCTCGAAACCATGTTGGGGATCTTTCCAGACGTAGTGTCGGCTTGTCGCGCCGTGATGCAGATCGTAGGCAGTGGCTTGGTGCCGGCGGCGATGGAGATCATTGATCGCCGCACGATCGAAGTCGTTGAGGACAGTATCTATCGCGCTGGATTGCCGCGCGATGCCGGTGCGGTCTTGCTTGCCGAAATCGACGGTGCACGCTGCGCGCTCGACGACCAGGTGGCACGCATGCGGGAGTTTTGCCGAGAGGCAGGTGCGACCGACGTGAAAATCGCCCGAGACGCCGAAGAGCGAGATTTATTCTGGAAGGCGCGCAAAGGTTCGTTTGGCGCAATGGGCAGACTGGCGCCCGATATCTACGTGCACGATGCCGTAGTTCCGAGGGCACACCTTCCGGAGATTCTCGAGCAAGTGAATGAGATCGGCGTTCGCTATGGGCTCGTGCTCGCAAACGTGTTCCATGCGGGCGACGGCAATCTTCACCCCATCATCGCGTTCGACAAACGCGACGAGGAAGAACTCGATCGTGTTCTCAAAGCCGGCCGCGAAATTCTCGAAGCGTGCCTCGCCGTTGGTGGTGTTCTTACGGGCGAGCACGGTGTTGGAACCGAGAAGCAAGAGTTCATGAGCCTGCTCTTCAGCGATGACGACCTCGACGCGATGCTGCGCCTGCGCCGTGCCTTCAACCCCGATGGTTGTTGCAATCCAGGGAAGGTGCTGCCGGTGACGCGCGCTTGTGTCGAGTCGAACCCAGCGGCACGCGCTGGGCTCTTGGAACTGATTCCATGAAGGCAGATACGATCGCTCGGCTTCGCGCAGCACTTGCGCCGAATGAGTTTGAGGAAAGCTCGGACCTTGAGGTCGAGGG
This sequence comes from Myxococcota bacterium, assembly GCA_047619425.1. Lineage (GTDB taxonomy): Bacteria > Myxococcota_A > UBA9160 > UBA9160 > UBA4427 > DUBZ01. The sequence goes on along the minus strand of JBLHOB010000246.1, from coordinate 2,007 downwards.
GCAGAAACTCGTGGGCGTACTTGTGCCCCAGGACACCGCATCGCTGTCGCGTGTGCTCGCGCAAGTTAGCGAGCAAAAATTGCCCATCATTGTGCAGGGCAGCGGATCAAAGGCGGGCCTTGGCAACCTGTCCGACGATGCCCAACTCGGTCTGTCGACGAAACAGCTGTCGGGTGTGCGTTGCTTTGAGCCGGATGATGGTGTGGTTGAAGCCTCCGGTGGAACACCTCTTTCGGTGATTCGCAAAACAGTACTGGCAAAGGGCTGGGAGCTTCCAATCGACGGCGGTGGCGCAAATGCGACCATTGGTGGCGCCATCGCGACTGCAGCATATGGGCCGAGGTGTCTCGCCTTTGGCCCAGTGCGGCGCAATGTGCTCGGCGCCGAGATTGTGCATGCCTCGGGGACGATGACGAAGTGCGGTGGTCGAGTGGTCAAGAATGTCACGGGCTACGACCTCGGCAAACTCTACACGGGCAGCCTTGGGACACTCGGCGTCATTGCCGGCGCGTGGTTGCGCTTGCATCCGAAGCCGCGAAGCATCGCAGTGCGAGTCGCTGAGTTTTCGCAAACCGACGAGGCTCTCGCGCGTGGTCTTGAAGTAAGTCGTCGAAGTTCGTCTCGGGCTTGTGTCCTTTTGAGTCCCGACGTGGCCCGTCGTGCTTCGCTTCACCACTCTCTTGCCGCAAGCTGGGTCTTGCTCGCAGAATTCGCAGGGGAAGAATCGGAGTGCAACGAGGACGCGGCCTGGATGGAGAAGGAACTCGGGGCGGAGTGTCCTGAATTTCCTTCGGGCGAAGCCGCACTTCAGTACATCGACGAGGTGCGAGACATCTTGACCGAAGGCGTCGAGCAAGCGGGGGTTCGCACGCGTGTCGCAGCGCTACCGACCAAGCTCCTTGGCGCGGCGCGTCCTCTGGTAAAGACAGGAGCGAGCATGATCATGGACCCGGGGCTAGGCCTTGCGTTCGCACAGAAGACCGGTCTCGCACCGGGTGCAGAGACTCATCGCTTTCTCGCCACAGCCCGCGAAGTCGCGGAGGCAGCCGGTGGCAATATGCTGATCGAAACACTTCCCCGTGAAGCCAAGCAAGGTGTTGATGTCTATGGCGTTGGGCTCGATGGCGCGCTCGAAGTGATGCGACGTTTGAAGGACGAGTACGACCCCGACCATCTGCTCAACCGTGGCCGATTCGTGGGCGGCATTTAACGCGATACTGGTATGGAAGTAAGGTGGTAGACGTGGCTGGCGAAGCGACAACAGGACAATCGACCGGGCAACCAACTCGGATGGATGAGATCTATAAGAAGACCCTCGACTGTGTTCACTGCGGGTTGTGTTTGTCGTCGTGCCCGACGTATCAGGTGACGGGGCAAGAGAATTCATCGCCCCGGGGTCGGATCTATCTGATGCGTGGCGTGGCTGAGGGCAAAATTCCGCTCGAAGGGCTCGCGGCCGAAGAGGCCTTTCGCTGCGTGGGATGCCGTGCGTGCGAGACGGCCTGTCCCTCCGGTGTCGAGTATGGCGCGATGCTCGAACTCGTCCGGGAGGAAGTCGACGAGGCAGGGCTCCGCGATGGGTTCGCGCGCAGTCTCGAGCGCTTTGCCTTGCGTCAGATCGTGCCGAAGCGCTTTCGCTTGCGCGCCCTAGTCGGGCTGCTCGGCTTTGCTCAACGACTAGGACTCGATCACCTGGTGCTCAACGTTCTTTCGAAGGTGTCGCTCCTGCCCGATGGCGTCCGACACTCGCACGCCCTGATGCCCGAGATTCCAACACGCAACGACCGGCGCCCGCTGCCCGCTTTCACCGAGGCTATCGGCGAGCGCAGGGGCACTGTCGCATTTTTGTCGGGATGCGTGATGCACGAAATTTTTCCCGACGTCAATCGCGCCACCGTCAACGTCCTCGCACACAATGGCTACGACGTCATCGTCCCCGAGGCGCAAGGCTGCTGCGGTGCGTTACAGGCACATTCCGGGGACGCCGAGACAGCGCACCGACTTGCC
>JBLHOB010000245.1:0-5549 GCA_047619425.1 Myxococcota bacterium | reverse complement strand
GAGCCAAGTTCGCGAGAAGCGCGCACGACGTAGATGCTCTCGCCGTGGGAAACGGAGACAAAGGCGTCCGTTGTCCCAAGGTTCGGGTACTGCCCCATGCCCGCAATCAGAAACAACTCGTCGCTACTTGAATGCATGTTGAAGTAGTAGCGATCGTAAAAGTTGCGATCGCTGGTGAACACGTGATCAAACGTTTCGCACGTCTGATGCGCCATGAACTCGTCCATTGGACTAAGCGGCATAGGGAAGCTTCCTCTTGGTTTGTTGGCGAATCGGTATTCGCCAAGCTCTACGGTTGAGCATCTCGTATTGCGACTGCGGCCTTGTATTGATTGATTACGTCGAGATCCTTCGGCACCAGTTCGTCCAGTTTCACGAAGAAGGCGATTGCCCGATCGATGTCGCGGTGCAGGTAGTACACCCCCAAGAAACCGACCGGCTCGGGGTAGACCGGATCAATTCGCATCGCCTCGAAGGCCGCTGCGACCATTTCCGACTCGATCTGCCGGCTGTTTACATAACGCAATTTTTCAGCGGCCCAGAGCGCCGTGTAGTACAGATGCTCTGCACGGTCTTCAACATTGTGTCGAAAAACATTCGACGCCAGCGGGTTCACGAGCAAGAGCAAAAGTACTGCCGAAATCGCCCCGACTCCAACTCGCGTTCGAGCCTTCTTGTCCGCGACAAACTCGCCATACAACCGCACCGCCATTGCCGCGGCGTAGGGTAGAAGTAGCGCGAGGCCGGGCACGCGATATCTCGCGGTCGGAAAGAAGAGCAACATCCCAAGCAAGTAGAAGCCGGCCACCTTTGCGGGGAACATCACATCGTCCTGCGCGGCCCGGGCACCGAGATTCGCTTTCCTTGCTACGAGTACCCCCAGCAAGGCAAGGGGAATGACGAGCCCCGCTGGAAATGCGAAGACGACCACGCCGAGTACTTCAACTTCATAGAGCAATAGGCGAAGAACTAACGAACTTTCGCGCAACGGATAAATCGGAAAGTTGCGCTTCGACTCACTGGCACCGATTGAAATCAACACCTTTTTCGAAAGCGTGACGAGCATCGCAGCGGGAGCTTCCAGCCATTCGTTAATTGCGGCGCGAACGAAAAAAGCGTTCATTGCCGCGGGCTCCTTGGCACCGCTTGTGTAGGGCGCTCGGAATAGCTCACCCCACTCGTAGCCCCCGCGGCGCCCAAGCGTCTCCTCGAGATCCCTCGAATTGCCGAGGTATAAGTTGATGCCGGCGTTATACGAAACAAACGTCGGGGTCCCAGCCGCAAACGAATTGCGAATGCTCACCGACCCGGGCAAGAGCAATGCGCACACGACGAAGGTAGCGATCGTGCTCATGGCACGCGCAGCGGGCTCGCTTTCATGACGAGAGCGACGCACGAGGTCATAGACGAACAAGGGCAACGTGAAAATCGCCAAGCCATGGGTCACGATTGCAGCGCCGAGCACGAGCCCCGAGATTACGAGCACCCCCAAGTCCCCGCTCTTGCGAAAGCGCAGGTAGGACAAGATCAACACCAAGTTGAGCAACACGGCCAAGTTGGTTGGGAGAGGCTGTACGTCAAAGATCAAAAACGGCGCATAGAAGGCGGCCATGCCCGCTGCGACCCAGGCAGCCCGCTCACCGAATAGCGCCTTCGTCAGGCGATGGATCAACACACAGTTGAGCGAGCCGATCGCTATGTGGAGCCACTGCACCGCCTCCAAGTGCTCGCCGAACAGAAACTGAAACACCGACAGCATGATTGGATAAAGGGGTGCCTGCCAATAGGGCTCAAAGGGTTCTGTCCCCGCGAGCAGCTGTTGTGCCAGTTGAAAGTACGTCCCCGCGTCAGACACGCGAATGTTTCCGAGGTAGGACTCGTCTCTTAACTCAAGCACAAAGACCGCACGTACAACCATCGCCACGACGAACACAGCCGCCGACTCGAGCCATACAACCGATCGGCTATCTACACCTTGCTGGGGCGTTGCGGGGTCCCTCATAGGGCTTGCACGGTACCACGAAGGCTGCAGCTGCGCTGGATGGGCGGTGGGTGGTTTGATTGCAACCATTGCTCTGCCGCGATGTCCAATCAACAGGGCGCGTGTAGACTTTCGTGCTACGAGGTTGTGATGAATCAATTGAAACTTTCGCTAATTGGATCAGCAGCGCTCTTGGGCGGTGCCTGGATACTCGGAACATCGGGGCAATCTGAGCCTGCGAGTTCCGAGCGCCTCGGCCTAGAAGCGAATAGAGCCTTTAGCATTGGCGCTGACGTTGCGCCGAGATATCCATCTCACGACGGCGCCGAGACCCTCGTAGTCGAATTGCGCGACCGCATCGCGGGCGCCTACGAGACGCAACCGCGCCCGAAGGCGAGCGGTACGATTCTTCCGGCCGCACGCGTCGCGGATCTATTCGCGCGGCTACCCAACATCGACGCTCCCAAAGCTGATGTCACTGCGTTTGCAGCGCGGCCCGGTACGCCTCCGCCCCCACGCACCGGAGACGTCGTAAACCTTCCGTTTCCACCGCCCGATTCCCCCTCGGAGCAAGCCACGACAGACGGCGGCCCTCTCCTCGTTGCCCGCTATGGACCACGCGGGCCGGTTCCAGTAGCACCGAAGCTGAGCATTACCTTTAGCGAGCCCATGATCGCTCTCGGCGAGCAAGCCCAGGCAAACGACCCGCCGGTACGCCTCACCCCCACACCGGCTGGGAATTGGCGTTGGCTTGGCACGCGCACACTCGTATTTGAACCCGAGACTCGGTTCCCAGCCGCGACCGACTACCGCGTGGAGGTTCGGGGTGGCTTAATCGCTGCAAATGGCAACGTACTCGCCGAGCCTCTTGAGTTTCAGTTCAACACGCCCGCAGTCGAAATCACCGGAAGCACGCCGGCTGGCGAGGCAGTGAATCTAAACCCGCTGATCTTGCTGGAGTTCGATCAGCGCGTTGAGCCTGAGCGGATCGCGGAGTTCATCAGCCTACGCGGCAAGCAGGAGCACCCGCTTCGCTTCGCAACAGCCGAAGAGCTTGAAGCCGACACCGCGGTTGCCAAGCGCTTTGCGCGCCAATTGAAAGACCACGCGATTGTGCTCGTCCCCGTCGCGCCGCTGAGCAGCGCAACCCAGTACGAACTCACGCTCGCGCAAGGCGCGCCCTCAGGTGAAGGCCCAGCGACAACTCCCGAAACACAGTCCTTTGACTTTTCGACCTTCGACGCGCTGGCGATAAATGGACAGCACTGCTGGGGCAATGAGCTATGCCGTCCGGGTGGGATTTTCTCGATCCAGTTCAACAACACGCTTCGCGTAGATCAGCAGCTTGCGATCAAGGTAGAACCCGAGATTGAGCACCCCACTTTCAACGTGCGGCGACACGGCATCGACATTACCGGAACTAGCCAGTCGTTGACACAGTATCGCGTCACGATCCCCGGGACGACTGAAGACATTTTCGGCCAGTCTTTGGGTACCGACCAGGTTGCCACATTTAGGACCGGCCCGATGCCGCGCCAGCTCCACGGCCCGCCGGGTCGCCTGATCACCGTTGATCCATTCGGCGAAGCATCGGTACCGATCTTCAGCACCAACAACGAACGCCTTCGCGTGCGAGTCCATCGCGTGACCCCGGCGAATTGGCCCGCCTTCCAGACTTGGTCCGAGTCGCATGTGCGCAAGCCAAGTCTCGTCGAAGGGGAAGTCGTCTTTGATGATTGGGTCGATGTGAATGACGCCGATCGCCTCGACACCACTTCGATTGACTTGCGTCCCTACTTAGAAGGCGACCACGGCCACTTCGCCATCTGGGTTGAGAGTGCAGACCGGCTGGCTTCCCGGGAACGCATCCTCGAAAAGAGCGGGACCAAGCAGCAAAGAAGGCGAGAGCGACTTCTCGGCTCCGAACTCCTCTATTGGGTACAGGTCACCGAACTGGGTCTCACGACCATCGTCGACGAAGACGCAGCGATCGTCTGGGTGACGAACCTCCGGGACGGAACTCCCGTTGCCGATGCCACTGTCGCAATCGCCCCGCCCAGCGGAGTGAACCGCCAAGAGACGACCACCGATCCATCTGGACTCGCTTCGCTTCCCTACGAGACTCACAATTCGCAACACCCCTTGATTGTTGCAAGTCACAACGGCGACACCGCCCTGCTCCCGCAGCCCAGCTTTGGTTACCGCTATGGCTACGACAACGACCCGAACATTCTTTGGTACACCACCGACGACCGCGGCCTCTACAAACCTGGAGAAACCATCCATCTCAAAGGCTGGTTGCGCCTTCGTGCAGAGCAGGGAAAAAGCGCACCGCAGCTTCCCAGTCTCGTTGAGCACGTCACCTGGACACTCCAGGGGCCGCGAGGAAAAGACCTTGCAACCGGCCAGACCGGGCTGAATGCCCACGGTGGATTCGACCTCGCGATCGACATCCCTAAAGACAGTGAGCTCGGACATGCCTATGTCGCATTCTCCGCTGCGACGAAACAAAAGCGCGGCCACGACCCAACGCGACTTCACTCGATTTCAATCCAAGAGTTCCGGCGACCCGAGTTCGAAATCACTACACGATTCGATTCGCCGTCGCTGCTTCTCGGGGAGGTCGCCAACGTCAGTGTCAAGGCGGCGTACTTTGCGGGTGGCGGGCTCGCCATGTCCCCGATCGACTGGCACATCAGCGCAGCCGACGGGCACTACACCCCGCCGAACCACGACGCCTATTCATTTGGCCGCGAGACGCCCTGGTGGGGTACGCACCACTACTCTCCGCAGCAAGCCACGTCAATTGGCGAGCACTCGTCGCTCACCGATTCAAACGGGGAACACCATCTCGCGATTGATCTGCGCACAATGAAATCGCCGCGCCCCGTGGTCGTGACGGCGCGCGCCAACGTAGAGGATCGCAATCGACAACAGTGGGCGCACGAGAGCAATCTTCTCGTTCACCCTTCGGAGCTATATATCGGCCTCAAGGCCGAGCGAAGCTTCATACGCGTCGATCAGACTTTCTCCGTCGAAGCCATCGCCGCCGCGATCGACGGCACCCGAGTCGGAGGGGTCGATGTCACGATCGCTGTCGAAGAAGCAAGCTACCCATGGCGAGGAAACGAATCCAACGACGCGGCGAAGGAACCGGTGGGTCGTTGCAAAATCACGTCGCAACTCGAACCGGTGTTTTGCAACTTTACGTTCGAACACGGGGGGATGTATCGCGCGATAGCGATTGCAGCCGACGCCGAGGGCCGACCCAATGAATCCGAACTTTCGTTCTGGGTAGCCGGCAATGAGCCACAGGCGCCGACGAGCACCCAACGCGAGGTTGTCCAAATCATCCCAGACCGTGAGACGTATCAGCCCGGAGACGTTGCCGAGCTACTCGTCCAAGCCCCTTTCTACCCGGCCGAAGGCTTGCTGATCCTAGGACGCAATGGCGTCCTGCGTACCGAAATGTTTCGCGTTGAAGACGCCACTCACACGCTTCACGTTCCAATTACCGACACGCACATCGCTGGCGTCCACGTAGCGGTAGAGCTCGTCGGGAGTTCTG
>JBLHOB010000244.1:0-5562 GCA_047619425.1 Myxococcota bacterium | reverse complement strand
TAGGATGTAGCCCTGGTGGTTGTCGGGCTCGCCTTCCATCGCGAGTTTGCCCATCGCGAGTGCTTGCTCTGGGTCTCCAGCAACCAATGACAACGCCCCGAAGCTAAGTGCCGCTTCGGTGTTGCTCGGGTCGAGGCGAACCGTCTCGCTCATTTCCCAGTACGCATCTCGCGCCCGGCCCAACTCCATGTAAGCCTTGGCCAACTGGTAGTGTGCGTCCGCGTGATTCGGGTCGATTTTGAGAACATTCTTGAACTCGATCACCGCCTCCTGGTGCTTGTCTTCTACTTCGTAGGCCAGCCCCTTGTCGAGGAAATCCCCGAGCTTCTCCTCGTCGCTTTGGCAAGCGACGAAAGAAGACGCGATAAACAGCGCGACTAGACTACGCAAAATCATTTTTGGAAAGCGGTACATCATGATCGAACCCTCATTCTTTTCATTCTCGCCAATTCACCAAGTCATTGACTTGGCACAAAGTGCAGGCGTTGAGTCCATCAGCACACCCCCGGCGCCGATAGATCAGGGGCGGCAGTTTAGCCCCCTTTGTGCTGGCGGTCGCTAGCCCGCCCAAACGAATCGTCTACGAAATCACCTTTCAGACTCCGAAGTTAAAGCGCCCTCGCCCCGCAGCCCGCTGCGGTTACGACGCCAATTCTCGTGCACGAGGCCCATGCGCTGAATCATATAGTTCAATTTTCGCTTGCTTACGCCTATGAGCTGGGCCGCGTCCTTTTGAACAAATCCCGTGCGACGCAGGGCGGCCAAAACCAGAGCCCGTTCGACGGTCTGCAGCGACAGCCCCCCGGCTGGCATGTCGATTCGCCACTCAGAGTGATCTCCCAGTGTCCCGTCCGCTTGCTGAAGATGAATACCCGCAGCATCGATCAGGGTTTCATCACAAAGCAGTACCGATCTCTCGATTGCGTTGCGAAGCTCTCTCACGTTCCCGGGCCAGGCATATGACGCCATTCTCGCACGCGCGGCCGCGGTGAAGCCCACGCATGTGCGCCCCAAATCCCGTGCGAACTGCTCGAGGTAAAGATCCGCAAGGCCGTCGATGTCTTCGCGGCGCTCGCGCAAAGGCTCGAGATGAATTTGAATCACATTGATGCGGTAGTAAAGGTCTTCGCGCAGGGAGCCGTCGCGCAACGCTTCCCCAAGATCTCGGTTGGTTGCAGCGACGATGCGAGCGTTGGTTCGCTGAGGTTCGTTCCCCCCCAACCGATAAAATTCCTGGTCCTGCAGCACGCGCAACAACTTCGCCTGAGTCGCAGGCGATGTCTCGGCGATTTCGTCGAGTAGCAGGGTGCCATCGACCGCCCGTTCAAATAGGCCGATGCGCTGGCGATCAGCCCCGGTAAACGCACCTTGTTCGTGACCGAACAACTCGGACTCAAGCAGTGTCTCGGGGAGTGCCGCGCAGTTGATCTTGATAAACGGCCCCTTCGCCTGCGCTGAATAGGTGTGAATCAGGCCGGCGATCACTTCTTTACCGGTCCCCGTTTCACCGGTGATCAATACCGTCGAGCGAATCGCCGCGACCTGCTTGGCGGTCGACACCGCGGCGGCCATCGAAGGGCTGTTGGCCACGACAAAATCATCCAGTGGGCCTTGGTGCCGATTTCGAAGCTGGTGCACCTCTTTCACGAGACGCCGATGGTCGAGCGCACGCAATACCCGAAACTCGAGTTGGCTGAGATCGAGTGGCTTCTGGATAAAATCGAAGGCGCCCGTCCGCATTGCATCGACGACTTTTTCGACCGAGGCATCTGCACTCATCAACACAAAGCTTGTGTGTGGGTCGCGCTCGTGCACTGCCCTTTGCAAGAGCTGCCCATCGGCCACAGTCACGTGGAGGTCACTCAACACCAAATCGAAGGCGTCTTTGGCGGAGTCTGAAACAAGTTCGATTGCCGAAGACACACTGTCGGTTTCGACAACGGTCGCAACGCAGAGGCGCAGCGCAGCCGCGGCTGCCGAGCGTGTCTCGGAATCTGTGTCCACGACAAGAATGCGGGCTGCCGTGCCTGTCAGCACGTCGGCAGAATGCGTTTCATGGACATTCATTTTAAGCGGGCCACCCGGCGCTCGTGCCACGCATAGAGGAAACCACCCAGGTTCATCGACCTGCGACGGCTTCGCGGAATTACAGTTTCGTGATCGGAAAACTTCACGGGTTCGATATCGGCTGAGAAGCCCCCCCGCCTAAGACCCGAGTTACGCGAGATAACGATCATCCGGCGGAATCACGTAGCGTTTTCCCTGCTGTTGCAGCCAGCCGTCGTTCTTGAGACGCTTGACCGCGCGAGTCACGGTCTCTCTTGACGTGCCAATCATGTCGGCAATTTGCTGATGGGTGAGAGTCGGAGTGATGCGAAAGTGATCCGAGGTGCCCTCGTCTCTGGCGATTCGCTCGAACAAACCGCGGGTGCGTTCCTGTACTTTCTGAAACGAAATTGAACTCGCCTGCTCACCCGTGTCGCGCAAGCGGCGGGTCAGCTCTTGAATCACACACAACGCAAGCGTCGAGCTGCTCTCCAGTAACTCCATAAAGTCACGCCGCGAAAGCGCCAGCAGCAGAGTCGGCTCAAGGGTTGTCACGCTCGCAGAGCGCGGCAGATTGTCGAGCAACGACATCTCGCCGAAGAAATCACCGGTGCTGAACAGGTTCATAATCTTTTCGCGGCCATCGTCAGAAGCCTTGGTCACTTTTACGCGCCCGGTGCGGATCACATACATGTAGTCACCCGAGAGGCCCTCATCGACGATAATGGCATCTTTTGGGAACCGTCTTTCGATCAGGTACAACGCAAGACTTTCGAGATCCTGCTCCGTCGCATCGCGAAAGATGGGAATCGCGCGCAGAGATTCGCAGGCATCACGGCGCTTCACGGATTCGGTCATATCGGGGTCTCCCTTGTCGGCGCCCCGTCCCGTGTTCCCAATCCACACGGATTTGGAATGTCGGCCTACGTCAGGTCGTCGCGCCCATTGGCCTTGAGCTCGGCCACAATCCGCTTGACGTCACCTGCGCCGTCCAACTTTGTGACGAGGATCACATCTCCTGTATCGACCACGGCGAGATTTTCTACACCCAATAGTGCGATCGGCTTGTCAGTGCCCCAAACAAGATTTGCGTGGGCTTCATGGGCGAGCAACTCACCCGCGATGACGTGATTGTCAGTTGCTTTTCCAGACTGCCCGGCTCGCGGCTTGCCAACGCCGAGTTCCGCGGCAAGGGAGCCCCAGGTGCCGACGTCACTCCAGGCAAAAGTCACTGGCAAGGTCCAAACCCGCTTGCTCTGTTCGAGAATTGCGACGTCCACGGGCAGCGAAGGCGCGGCATCGTACGCACTGGTGACGGCCGACTTGTTGCGCCCCTTGGGCTTCGCGCGAAGAGGAGCGAGCGCTTTGTGAAGAGCGGGTGCACAGCTTTTCACTTCCTCGAGAAAGGTCGTTGCCTTCCAGACAAACACGCCGGCGTTCCACAAATGCTTGCGACCTTTGACGTAGCGCTGGGCGGTTTTCGCGCCGGGCTTCTCCACAAATTTCGCCACCTGCTTGAGCCCGGGATATCCCTTCCCAGCAGCACGACCCACCTGAATATAGCCGTAGCCTGTGTCGGGCCGCGTCGGCTTCACACCGAGGGTAACCAACACATCGGCTCCCGACGCCGCCTCGCCCGCTGTGCGAATTGCCCGAGCAAATGCGCGGCGATCCGGCACGTGATGATCCGCTGGCAAAATAACCAATACCGCCTCAGGGTCTTCAGCGGCTATGCGCTCGGCAATCCAAGCCGCAGCCATCGCAGTGTTTCGACGGCGGGGCTCGACCAACACCCGGCTTGCTCTGAGCCCGGAAGCTTTGCGAATGACTTGCGCGTGCTCATGGCCGCAGACGATCCAGACCTGATCGGCGCCGGCAAACTCACGCGCTCGTTGGATCGTCGCGTCGAGCAAGCTTGCGCCTCCGACGACTTCCATCAAAGGCTTGGGATAGTGGGCGCGTGAAGCCGGCCAGAATCGCTCGCCGGCACCGCCCGCCAGAATGACGGCGTGCAGCTTCGATCGCTTCATCGCCCGACGCTCTCGTAGCGAAAGCCTGCGGCGGTCAGCGCCTCGCGGCGGTAGATGTTGCGCAAATCAACCATGACTGGCTTATTCAAAAGCTCCTTCACCCTGGCAAGGTCGAGCATCCGGAACTGATTCCACTCCGTTGCGATCACCAGGGCATCGCCACCTTCGCACGCTTCATAAGCATCTTTGCAGAGCACGAGCTCGGGAACGCTCGCGCCTGCTTCGACCATGGCCTGCGGATCATACGCACGCACCGTCGCCCCTTCGGCAACCAAATTCTGCGCAATATCGATCGCCGGCGAGTCGCGAACGTCGTCGGTCTCGGGTTTGAAAGAAAGCCCGAGTAGCGAAACGGTCTTACCGGACATATCGCCTCCGAGTGAGCGGCGGACCTTCTCGATAACGTGGGCGCGTTGGCGCGTATTCACGCGAATCGCGGCTTCAACAATTTCGAAGTTGAGTCCCAGCTCGGTTGCAAAGTGCGCGGCACTCAACGTGTCTTTTGGAAAACACGACCCGCCGTAACCGGGCCCGGCGTGCAAAAACTTTGAGCCAATTCGCTTATCGAGTCCCATTGCCCGCGCCACGCCCTGCACGTCTCCACCGATGCGCTCGCACAGAATGGAGATCTCGTTGATAAAAGAGATCTTTGTGGCGAGAAAGGCATTGGCCGCATACTTCGAAAGCTCGGCGGTCGCGACATTGGAAAGTACGAAAGGCGTCTCGTTGATAAAGAGTGGGCGATAGAGATCCTGAATGATCGCCAACGCCTGCTCGTCGCCTTCGTCGGTACCGATCACGACGCGGTCGGGATGCATGAAGTCACCGATCGCAGCCCCTTCGCGCAAAAACTCGGGGTTGGATGCCACGCTGAAATGCGCGCTGCTGGACCGGGTGTCGAGCTCTTCCTGAATCCAATTGCGAACTTTAGTGGCTGTGCCCACCGGCACTGTGCTCTTGGTGACGATGACTTTGTAGCCATCCATGCACTGGCCAATCTCTCGGGCAACCGACTCGATAAAGCGCAGATCCGTACTGCCGTTCTCGGCCGCCGGAGTGCCTACGGCGATGAAGATCACCAGGGCGTTGCGAATCGCTTCGGGGGTTTCGGAGGTGAAGTCGAGTCGCCCTTCCCTCACATTGCGACTGACCAGATCTTCGAGACCGGGCTCGTAGATCGGCATTACGCCCTTATGCAAAGCGGCGATCTTGTCTTCAGCTTTATCGGCGCAAACGACCTGCACGCCAAATTCCGAGAAACACGCGCCGGTCACGAGTCCAACGTATCCTGTGCCGATCACTGCAACGTTCATGATTCCAACTCCTGGCTGTTCCCTGCATCTTCGGAAAAGTCGTTGCCCGCTGTGCCATCGACATCGCGTCACACACACTTGCGCAAAACCAAACGCTACAAATCAGCCTAAACTGTCCAGCTACTTGCCCACTTTTTTCCCGACCCCGGCCTCGGGTGGCTTGGCTTCCGCCG
>JBLHOB010000243.1:0-5576 GCA_047619425.1 Myxococcota bacterium | reverse complement strand
GGAAGTGGCGATCGATGACGGCCCCTTCGCCCTTGGCGAGATCAGCTTTCACCACAGTCTTTCGTTCCACACCGCGGGCCCGAACCACACGTCGCAATCGCGCATGGTGCTCGCAACGACCTACTTCGAAGACGGCGCTCGGATCGTGCCGGCCCCCACGATGATCTCGGGCGATTGGCGTAAGTTCATGCCCGGAGTTGGTGCAGGAGAGCTGATCCAGAGTCCCCACAACCCTCTCTGCTTCGCGCCCGACGACTGACACGCGTCGGGCGAACCACGTCTCGGGTCGCGCGCGATGACCTCGAAGCTCATTGAAGCTTCGGCCTCGACTTGTACATCCTCTCGCTCGTCATCGCGCCGTCGAACCTACGCGCTACAGCGCATTGGATGCATGGGAGTTAGTGCCGGCGAATGCGAGCCTGTCCCCTTCATCGATTGTTACGTGGACCTGACCCATGGCCTGCACGCGATACAAGCACCACACTCACGCGGTTGCGAATCAACGCGCCGGCGGAGTCTCGTCTCCGATCTTTTTAACGACTACCTCTTCGGGGGCCGCTAGCACCATCTCGTAGACGCCGGGAGGCATCGTAGGATGGGGCTTGCTCGCATCGAACGCGGGTTGCTCAATCGCACCGCCCTGCCCTTCAAAAGATTCGGGAGTGATGTAGCGCGCAAGATCTTCGTCCGAGATTCCGGCGAGCTTCTGAACTTCTGGATCGACCCAGGTCGCTTCGTGATCCAGCGGCGCGGGTGCTCCTCCGGAAGTCGCGATCTCGAGTGTGAGGTTCTCAGGGCCCGCAAAGTAGATCGAACTGCACATCCCGTGCGGGATCGGGCCGATCACCGTCACGCCCTTCGACCGAATGCGATCGCGAAGGTTTAGCTGTTCCTCTTTCGTGTCCACGTTGAAGGCGACGTGCTGCATGGTGCCCGGCGACGACAACCCGGCCGAGTTGCCAGCGTGCGTCTGGCCGATCACCGCTTCGAGCTTCTCGTTGCCCGGAATGAACACGAACGCGAGCGTCGACGAATCGTTGAGTTCGAGGAAGGCGTGCCAAGCGCCCTCGGCGCCGTGCATCCAGTAAAGCGCCATCAGTCTCATTCCGAGGACGTCGGTAAAGAACTCGATCTGGCCTTTCATGTTGCCGGTCGAGAGGGCCAGGTGATGGATACCGTTGGGGTTGGTCATGTTGATCTCCTGCGCGCGAAGGACGCGTCTTGAATTTTGGACCCGCCTTAAATTGTTATTCAGGCAGAAGTCATGGACCTTGGTAGAGAACGCCTCGGTCTCGCAGAGCATCAGTTGGTGCCCAGCATCGGCAAAGAGATCGAGGATGTGCAGACGACTGCTCAGGTGCATGCATGAAAAAGATCGTCACCTTCGAGGACGGTCTTTCTCACGCTCTGCGAGGAGGCGTTCCGTTTCGTCCGAAACAGGCGCCGCTAAGATGCCTCCTGTGAGGTCGATCAGGTCGCTGATAAACAGTCGATGATCGTGGCGCCGACGCGTAGCTGCCCGACGTCCGAGTTCGTTGAAGCTGAGCTGAATCGCAGCGAAGCGCCGATGCAACGGCAATGTGAAGTCGGGCATAATCTCGCCCGTCGCTTCCCGCCAGCGCTTGAGGCCATTCTCCGCACTACTGCCTGTTTGCTTGAACCTGCGCGGATCGCGCCAAATCTCCGCCATGATCCGCAGGTAGGCTTTCCCGCCCTCTTGCTCGAGCATCGCCGCCGAGGGCCTCACCAAAGCTGCCGCCATTTCTCGAATCGTTGTCTTATTGCGCGACTCGATGTCATCCAACAAAGAAGCTCGCCCTGCGTCTACCCGCACCTGATGAGGCGCGAGCACAGCGCGAAGCAGCGTTTCACGATCTCCGAAGTGGTACTGGAGAGCACTGGTATTGCCCTGCCCTGCCACCCGCGAAATCTCTCGCAACGACGTCCCATCGATACCGCTCTGCGCGAAGAGATCCCGTGCGGCGTCTACGAGCTTGTGCCGAGCGTCAGTGCCTTTGTCCAACTCTCTCCCCTTCCCTTGTACGCCTAGTCGGCCTTGTTCACTTCACCCTCGAATTCCCTTCAAGGTTTGCACGATTAAGACAACTGCGTTAAAAAAGCAAACTAATAGCTTAAACGCAAGCGAAAGAGAGTTGCTCCGTGAAAGCACTGGTATTCAACGGGCCGAGAGACATCCGGTACGAAACCTATCCCGACCCCAAACTCGGCAGTGACAACAGCGTGATCTTGAAGGTCGAGCAGTGCTCGATCTGTGGATCGGATCTTCACATGTATCACGGGGAGAACATCGGCTCGGCGAACTATGGCGATGACGTTGAGAAGTTTTGTGTCGGCCATGAGTTTACGGGTGAGGTTGTGGAAGTCGGACGCGATGTCCACCGATTCCGCGTAGGCGAGCGCGTCCTTTCGGCAGGTGGCACGGGATGCGGTAACTGCGCGCATTGCCTGTCTGGCAGAGCATCCCGATGTCGAATGAAAACAGCTTTCGGTTTGGCCCCGCACTTAAATGGAGGACAGGCAGAGTTCGTCAACGTGCCCAATGCGGATCAGATACTGCACACCATTCCGGACGGAGTCAGCGACGAGCAGGCCATGCTGCTCACCGACGCAATGGCCACAGCGTATTTCGGCCTGTCGCGTACGGCGATCGAGCCGGGCGATGCCGTTGCTGTGGTTGGGCTGGGACCAATCGGGTTGATCGGTGTCGAACTCGCTTTGCTCTTGGGCGCGAGTCAGGTCTTCGCGATCGACCCGGTTCTCGAAAGGCGCGTACATGCCGAGAGCCTTGGTGCCCGGGCGCTGTCCCCCGATACCGCACGACAAGAGATTGCAGAAGCGACGAATCGTCGCGGCGTCAAACGCGTATTCGAGGCCTCTGGTGCGAGTCCCGCGATAGAGCTTGCGCTTAAGATCGCCGCCCGGGGAGGTACCGCGTCCTTTATCGGCCTCCCCCAACCCGGTGTCGTGCTCCCGATGAACACGGTGCTGTTCAAGGACATCACGATCCGCGCAGGGATCGCATCCGTGACGGCCCAGTGGTCCTCGCTGATCCCCCTGCTTCAGCAAGGCCGTCTCAAAACGGCCGGTCTATTCACCCACCACATGGCCCTGGCAGACGGTGCCGAGGCCTATCGATTGTTCGACGCGCGGGAAGACGGCGTCGTCAAAATAATGATGAGCGTCTAGCACAAGAAGTTTGTGCCAAGACGCCAACTGCGCACCGGCAACCGCCGAGGCGCCCGACCCAAATTCAGACAGGAGCAGAAAGTGGCCATTGATTTCGAAGTTGAACCCGAGTTCCAAAAACAGATCGATTGGGTCGAAGCGTTCGTCACCGAAGAGGTCGAACCCCTCGACCTCTATATAACCGGTGGTGTCGATGAGGCCGGAGAGCGGCTCGACCGAACGGCTTGGAAGACGATTCGCCTGCACATGTCCGCGCTGCAAGACCGAGTGAAAAAACAGGGACTTTGGGGCTTCCACCTAGGGCCCGAGCTCGGCGGCCCAGGGCTTGGCCAAGTCAAGCTCTGCTTGCTCAACGAAGTCCTGGGTCGCACCCGAATGGGCCCGACCCTCTTCGGCTGCCCCGCTCCCGACACCGGCAACATGGAGCTGATTGCGCACAACGGTAACGATGCGCAGAAGAAGAAGTATCTCGAACCTGCCATCGCGGGCGAACTCCGCTCTGCCTACGCGATGACCGAACCCCATTCGGGCGAACCGGGCGAGTTCAAGTGCGGTGCTACACGCGACGGCGACGACTGGGTACTCAACGGAGAGAAGTGGTTCATCTCGAATGCCGTGGCCGCAGACTTTCTCATTGTGATGGCCATTACCGCACCCGAAAAGCCGTTGCTCGAACGCGCTTCGATGTTCCTCGTCGACACCGATACCCCCGGCGTCGAGATCGTGCGCAACGTACATACCTTCGGCACACCGATGCACAAAAACGCCGACACCGGTCGCGGGCGGGGAGGACACGCTTACATCCGGTTCACCGACGTACGCCTTCCGGCCGAGCAGCTACTCGGCGAAGAAGGCAGTGGCTTCGTAGGTTCGCAGACAAGGCTCAGTGGCGGACGCATCCACCACGCGATGCGGGCGATCGCCGTCTGCAAGAAGGCCCTCGACATGGCCTGTGAGAGGGCGGTAAGCCGACGCGTCAAAGGCGAGCTACTTGCGGACAAGCAGATGGTTCAAGCCGATCTTGCCGACTCGTATATCCAGCTCAAGCAGTTCAGGCTTCATGTTCTCTATACCGCATGGCTCATCGACAAGACGGGTTCGTATACGCGGGAGATCCGAAAAGAGATCGCTGCGGTAAAGATCACTGCAGCGAAGGTCAATCACGACATTGTCTATCGCGCCATTCACCTACATGGCTCCCTCGGCATGTCGAACGAGACACCGCTTGGTGACATGTGGATGTCGGCACCCTTCATGGGTGTCATGGACGGCTCCGACGAGTCGCACAAGGAGAACCTCGCGAAGCTCATGCTCCGCGAATACGAACCCTGTGACGACCTCTTTCCGACCTACCACCTACCGAAGTTGCACGCGGCGGCGAGCGCAAAGATGTCGAAGGCGCTGGCGCAGTACGCAACCTCTTGACGGGCAGCTGGTTCTCTCGCTTGGACTTCCCCTTGATTGTGAATGGCAATCGCAGCTGTCCGCGAGGGAACCTAAGGCCGATCCGCACTAGGACTTACGAATCGCCGATGTCAGCCCAGATTCCGAGTCGCCTGTTCAGCGGGTAGACGCGAGGCAGAGCAAACACCACCCGGTAGGTCCAAACGCGAAATTCGAGACGCATTGAGAGCCCCCCGCGACCCTCGATCGTCAGGAAGCCAATGCACGCCTCTCGTTTCATCGCGAACAGCTCATCTCACCTGCGCACACAAGTTGGGCGTCGGCATTTTGGGTAAAAAGTCGAAGACGAACTGCCCAACTACGGGCTACGGTCTTCGCTCCGCAAGGCATGGAGCAAGGCGCGTACACTCGAGACTGCGCTTGAAATGATGCCGACGATCAGATCTTCGACAAACGATTCGAAGAATCCTAAAGGAAGCAAAAATGAAAATTGAGATGCCGTCCTCAGTCGACCAAATTGACCTCTCCGATCCTGAGTTCTGGGTTCGACCTCTTGAAGAACGCGAGGGTGCCTTCGCCTTATTACGTGCCGAGCAGCCGGTTCCTTTTTGCAAAGAAAGAGAACTCCCGGCAGGCGTACCGATTCCCGCCGGCCCCGGCTATTGGGCCCTGACACGACACGCCGATGTTCTCGAGGCAAGTCGAAATCCGGATGTTTATTGCTCGGGCAAGGGGGCGACATCGATCGCGGACCTGCCTCCGATGTTCAATGAATTCTTCGGCGGCATGATCAACATGGATGATCCGCGCCACGGCCATCAACGAAGGATCGTTTCACGCGGTTTCACGCCACGGGCCCTCGCCAAACTTGAAGTCGACGTGCAACGTCGCGCCGATGCCATCATCGACCGCGTCATCGAACGCGGGCAATGTGATTTCGTTACCGATATCGCCGCCCCACTGCC
>JBLHOB010000242.1:0-5580 GCA_047619425.1 Myxococcota bacterium | reverse complement strand
CGCCAATGGCCCACAACCCGGCAAGCATCATCAATGCGAAGTAACTCGCCATGACGAGTGCATCGCTTTCGGCGCGATAGCAGACCACTCCGGCAACCGAGGCGAGCGCGAAGTAGATCCCAAGGGTCGTGCGCCGACCGATCGTGTCCATCAGCCGCCCTGCGATGAGATAGCCGCAAAAGCCTATCGCGGTTGCTGTTGGGAAGACCCAAGCGACGGTTGAAGGTTCCCAGCCGCGCTCGCCCTGCACGTACGCCGCAAAAAAGAACAAGGTGCACGACGTCCAGAAGTTAATCGTGAACCAAATTGCGGTCAGTCCCGCGGTGCGCCGCCGATAGGTCGAGTGAAACAGCGCGATCGTCTTGGCCCACTCTTGTGCAAGCGAAGCACTGCGGGCTGCGGTTTTGCGCGCGTCGAAGCGCTGGGTCTCACGTAAATACAAAAAAAAGAGCGGTAGAAAGAAGAGCAAGGCACCACCGAGCAAGAAGAGGCCGCGCCAGCCCCATTCGGTTTCAACGACGAGCGGTAGGGCGAGAGCCGGTAGCGCGGCACCAGCGAGTGCGATGCCGCCCAAGAGCGAGAGTGCACGGCTGCGGAAGCGCGCGGGCATTTCCTCGCCGAGCATCACGTAGGCCAGTGCGAGCTCGGTCACCATCAACATCCGTGCCGCAAATTGCAGCGCAATAAACTGGTCGAGGGTCTTCGAGAAGGCGGTCGCAATCGTCAGCAGTGTGTAGCCCAGCACTGAGATCAGAAAGATGGGCCGCCGCCCATAGCGGTCTGCCAACCGCAGCGAGAAGAAGGCAACGACGGTGCCGGTGCTGATCAAAGAGACCGCGGTCGCGAGTGCCGAGGCGTCGACGCCAAAGTCCTTCTCCATGTGATGGAGGGAGAGGCTTGTGAGCATCGTATCGAAGCCTTCAAACAATGTGGCGCCCGCGAGCATGATGAACAGCGCTCGGTGGTAGGGTGTCAGTACTTCCGCGTCTTCAATGGCGGGTTCTTTAGTGACGGGTTCTTTGGACATGGAGTTGCTGCCAGATTGCGGAGCCGGGGTTTTGGTCTCTAAAGCTACACCGGGTGTGTAAGCAAATATGCAGGGCTTCGCATCCTTGATTCGGCGCTATCGTCTCGCCACCCCAACATCTAATCGTGGCCGGTAGCGCACGCGCGCATGGCCTTCGGAGCCCAGCATGAGCTACGACCTTCTTATCAAGAACGGAACCATTGTCGACGGAACCGGCGCCGCACCGTACAAGGGCGACGTTGCAGTAACAGGTGGCAAGATCGTTGCGATTGGCAACGTCCCTGCCGCCGATGCCACTGAAACCATCGACGCCAACGGCCAGCTTGTAACGCCGGGCTGGGTCGACATCCACACTCACTTTGATGGTCAGGCGACTTGGGACTCATTGCTAACGCCTTCGTGCTGGCACGGCGTCACGACGGTCGTCATGGGCAACTGCGGCGTGGGCTTTGCTCCGGTTAAGCCCGAGAAGCGACAGTGGTTGGTCGAGTTGATGGAAGGTGTCGAAGACATTCCCGGCACGGCACTCAACGAAGGCATCGTCTGGGACTGGGAGACCTTCCCCGAATACCTCGACGCTCTCGATAAACACAAGCACGTCATGGACATCGGCACCCAGGTTCCCCACGGAGCCGTACGCGGTTACGTGATGGGCGATCGCGGAGCGAAGAACGAGCCGGCCACCGAGCAGGACATCGAACAGATGGCGGCGATCGTAAAGGAAGGCATCCAGGCCGGCGCACTTGGGTTTTCCTCCTCGCGTACCCTCGTGCATCGCGCCATAGACGGCGAACCCGTCCCCGGCACTTTTGCGGCAGAAGACGAGCTCTTCGGAATCGGGCGCGCACTCAAGGAACTCGGTGCCGGCGTTTTCGAACTTGCCCCGAGTGGCGTCATGGGTGAAGACCTCGCGGCGCCGCACAAAGAAGTCGCTTGGATGCGCAAGCTCTCCCGCGAGATCAGCCGCCCGGTGAGTTTTGCTCTGCTTCAGATCGACCAACAGCCGACGCTTTGGAAAGAGATCCTCGAGATCTGCGAGGAGAGCCGCGAAGAAGGTTCGATGCTTCGCCCGCAGGTGGGCTCGCGTCCGACGATGTTGTTGATCGGTTTGCAAACCTTCTCACCCTATAGCTTCCGGCCGACGTTTGCGGCGCTGGCCGATTTGCCTCTTGCCGAACGAGTGGCCGAGCTGCGAAAGCCCGAAGTGAAAGCAAAGATTTTGACCGAAGCACCGGTCGATGAAGACCCGCTGCTCGCATTCGTTTTGTCCGGGATGCAGAAGATCTTCGTGTTGGGTGAAGTTCCCGACTATGAGCCCACTGCCGACAAGAGCATCGAGGCCATCGCTAAGGCGTCGGGCCGCGATGCCGACGATGTCTTGTACGACCAAATGCTCGAACTCGACGGCAAGGCGCTCTTGATGGTTGCCCTTGTGGGCTATTACGATGGCGATCTTGAGGCGATGCGCGAGATGATCGAATTTCCCGACTCCGCTTTTGGTCTCGGCGACGGTGGTGCGCACGCGGGCGCCATCTGCGATGCCTCAATGACGACGTACTTGCTGACTCACTGGACTCGGGACCGTGTACGCGGGCCCAAGCTTCCGATCGAGTTCGCGGTAAAAAAGATGACCCACGACACGGCCGAACTCTACGCCTTGAACGACCGCGGTCAGATCAACGTCGGCTACAAGGCCGATCTGAACGTCATCGACTACGATCGCCTGCGACTCGACTTGCCCTACCTCGTTAACGACCTTCCCGGTGGTGCCAAGCGTCTTATTCAAAAGGCCGAAGGCTATACGGCGACAATCGTGAACGGAGAAGTGACGTTTCGCAATGGCGAAGAGACAGGCGCCCGCCCCGGTGCCGTGATTCGCGGTGCGCAGTCGCCGGGCTAGGTTGTCGTTGCGTTTGACGTGTTGGAAGGAGTGACTCGATGGCAAGTGAGCCTGTAGTGGCCAAACTTCCACCCACGCCGATGGAACGATCGCCCGTGCCCGATCTCGGCACGGCGCCGATTCCGAAAGAGCGTTATGTCTCAAGCCAGTACAAAGCGCTTGAAGACGAGCGGCTGTGGCCCAAAGTCTGGCATCTCGCCGGGGTGGCGAGTGATCTCAACGAAGCCGGCGCGTATCTGACCTACGAGATAGGCGAGGAGTCTGTGCTCGTGGTGCGGCAGACCACTGGCGACATCGCGGCCTTCTACAATGTCTGCACCCATCGTGGCAATCGTTTGGTCGAGCCTGGTGCCGGACGTGCGGCGGGGTTTACTTGTCTATTTCACGCGTGGCGTTTTGATGTCGATGGCACCCTCGCCGAGGCGGTCGACTCCGAGACCTTCGCGCAGGGGTGCCCAGCTTCCGAGCTCAGCTTGCGGCCCGTTCGCTGCGAGCAGTGGGGTGGCTTTGCGTGGATCAATCTCGACGCTGATGCCGAACCCCTGACCGACTACCTTGAGAACATTCCCGAACATCTCGATCCGTATCACTTCGAGCAGATGAAGATCTTGAACGAGTACACGATCGAGATCCCGTGCAATTGGAAGACGTCGATGGACGCCTTTCACGAGTCGTATCATATTTTGGGCACGCACCCGGACACCCTCGATGTCAACGACGATGTGAACTGCGTCTACGATTGCTTCGATCGTCACTCGCGCATGATTCTTCAACTCGCAGTCGCGAGCCCGCGTCACCCCGAGCACGGCAAAGTGAACGACACCATTCGCGATCACTTTCTCGCGAGCGCTGGTGTCGACCCTGCCACTTTCCAAGGCAGCGCGTTGGATGTGCGCCCTGCAATTGCAAAGGCGGTTCGCGAGATTCAAGGGCCCGCCATGGGGGCCGACTTTTCAGAGCTAAACGACGCACAACTCGTCGACGACTTTCACTACAGCATCTTTCCGAACATCACCTTCAACATCTTCGGCCGTAGTGCCTGGCTGTTTCGGCACCGTCCTCACCCAACGGACCCGGACAAGATGTACTTCGACTTTTTTAATCTCGTTCGCTTGCCGAATGCCGACATCCCTCGCCCACCGCGTGAAGTCTGCGTTGCGAGCGACGACTTGCTGCTTGAGCCCGTAGGCGGTGGCGGTGAACTTCTCGCTCAAGACACCTATAACTTGCCGCGCATTCAAAAGGGTATGCACTCGGCTGGCTTCTCGGGCTTGCACCTCGGCAATCAGGAAATTCGCATTCGACATTTCCATCACAACCTCGATCGTTACATCGAGGGAGAAGGGCACAACGAAAATTGACTCAATCCAGTTCTGGTGAATTCGTTGCATTGGACGAACCCGCTCCGGGCCAAACCCGCGCCGTTGTAGTCGGCGAAACCAAAGTACTCATCTGCAACGTTGATGGCGAGCTGTTCGCAGTCGAAAATCAGTGCACCCATGCACGAGTGCTGCTGACCTCGGCCCGAATGATCGACGGGGAAATAGAGTGCCCCGTCCACGGCGCGCGCTTCGATGCAAAAAGCGGGGCCGTGATGTGCGCCCCGGCTCGTCGTGGTCTGCGAACTTTTGCAGTTACCCGCGCTGACGGAGGCGTGACGATCTCGCTCGAGTCATAGGGAGCCGGACGAGGAGACAGCATGAGTCCGACGTTGACGCTCGCCTTGCTTTGGCTCGCCTTTGCGGCGACCCATGTTGCGATGTCGAGTCTCAAGTTACGCCCGCAGCTGGTCAAGCTCCTTACCCCGGGCGGCTTTCTGGGCGTCTATTCGTTGGTGGCGTTTGCACCTTTGTTCCGATGATGTCGATCGGAATGCTATTGGTTCTTTTGTGAGGCTAGGGCGTTTCGCGCGTCGATGGCCCGACGAATTTTGGAATGCTCTACCTCGTTGAGTGAAAAGCGAAGCAGCAGCACGATTACGATGATGTGCAGTGCGAAGGGAAGCCCGGCGAATAGCGTGCGCATCAAAGTGAGTGCTGCCTCGCTTTGTTCGATGTTGGCCTCGTAGCCCGAAAACTGCAGCAGGTATCCGCTGAAGACAACCGCGAGGGCGCCGGCCAATTTCTGTACGAGGTTCCATGCCGCGAAGTAGGCACCTTCTTTGCGCTCGCCCGTTTCGAGTTCGTCGTAGTCGACGACATCGGCTTTGACAGATGGCGCCAAGATCACGTGGGCGCTGAGCGACATCCCGATGCAAATAAGAGCGAAATAGCCGAGCCACAGGGTTTGAGGGGTCGTGAAGTAGAGCGAGCTGAAGGCGATCACCTTCAACACGTTCGCTGCGATCCAGGTGTTGCGTTTTCCGAAGCGTCGCGACAGCGGGAACCACATCGGAAACGAAATGAGTGTTACCACCATCGCGAAGGTGAGAAAACCGCCGCTCGCGCGCGTTTCGTTCGGCAGAATGTATTGGGTGACGAATGGGAACAGCGTTGCAATAAAAGACAGGCTTACGTTCTCTAGAAAGAAGACGGTGATGAGAATTCGTGAGTACTTGTTGCGAGCGATGTCCTTGATCGCTGCAATCGGGGCGTGGGATCCACGGCCTTGGTAGTCCGGTCGCTCTACGATCCGCGCGACACTCAGCCACAAA
>JBLHOB010000241.1:0-5585 GCA_047619425.1 Myxococcota bacterium | reverse complement strand
CGAAGCTTCCCCTGGTCGATCAGCTGGGCACCGAGCGTTTCGTTCGCAAGGTTCGACTCGCTGTAAACCGGTGCTCCCTTTTGGAACGCGATGCGCTTTTGGGTCTTGGTCCGCGTGAGGTTGAGCGCGCCGCTCCACTGGCTGCGGTAAAGCGAAAGCAGCAGTTTCGGGAGAGGAGTCGCCGCAAGCTCGCCGCAATCGCCAGCGGACGGTGTACGTTCGTTTGGGGCGCTTTCGGGCGGATTATTCATCGGTGACGATTCCAACTTCTGCAGTTCCAGCAAATGGTGTGGTGCCAGCGGTGCGCCACGTGGGCGGGTGCACGCGTATCGCTAGATCAGATGCCGTTGTGCCTCTGCGATTTGAAATGCCGCTGCGATCGCCTCGGGAAGGTCTTTGCGCAAGAGCAAGTGTTTGACCTCGAGGTCGGCGACCACGGTCTCGGCGAGTGGAGATACATTGGTGAGGATGGCCTCGGCGCCCCACGCCTCGATGGTTTCGAGGATCTGCTCAAGGGCTGCGGCGGTAAAGCCTTCGTCGAGGCCTTCGCCTCGCAAGTCGACGACGACGGTGCGCACTTCGCTCGTGTCGGGGTCGCGCCCGAGCATCTCGACCGTGTGAAGGGCTTCGTCGATATTTGAAAATGGCAGCACCATGACGGGGCCCCATACGTGAACCATGGAGGCATCGAAGTCGAAGGCAGGGGTGGCACTCATGGCCTCAAGCGGTTGGGCGAAGCCTCGAGCGATGTCGCGAAATGATTCGTAGGGAAGTTGGGGGATGAGCTCGAGCGCAACAACATCGTCGCGCTCCCGCCATGCATCGATTTCAAGCGCGGTAAAGCTGCAAGTCTCGTCACCGCACGAGCGGCACTGGTTTTCGACGACCAGGATGTCCGTGTCGAGAGAACCCGAAAGCCAGCCCGAGGTGTATCCCGCGCTCAGGGCGCAGGCTGGCGCGTCGTCGGGGCCGAGGCGCGAAAGTCGCGATCCTGCTTCATAGGTCTCGGGCCAACTGCCGATGATCTCGCCCGAGCCGGCTTGTCGCTCGGCGTTGTGGCCGATCTGAATCGCGAGCAGGGTCGACTCGGCGACCCATTCCCGAGGTTCACGCATCTCCATCGCGGTGATGCGATAGGCATCGCGCAGCCCGAACAAGAGCCCAATCTGGAACAGTGCGCGTCGGGCACCGAGGGACTCCAACTCATCTTCGATCTCGACCAGAAGCGAGGCGAGGAATCGGCCATTCATGAAGAGCTTGGGTTCGCTCAACAGCAAAGTCTCCGGGCCGAAGCCGAGAGCTGCGAGGATGTCCATCTCAGACGTGGATTGTGAAGCTGTCATCACCAAATGCCCCTTACTTATCCTTCGAGGAATTCATAGATATCGAACTGTTTGTCTCGCTCCATGAAGGTGTCGCCCTCATCGTCGAGAAGCTTGAGCATCGCTTCGACACACTTCGGATCGAACTGGCTGCCCGAGTACTTGTGAAGCTCTCGGACTACCGTTTCGAGGGGGAGTGCGTTGCGGTACGGACGGTCGCTGGTCATTGCCTCGACGGTGTCGGCTACGAGAATGATGCGTGACGGTTGCGGGATGCGGTCTCCTACGAGGCGCATCGGGTACCCGGACTCGCTGCCGTCGAACCACTCGTGGTGATGACGTACGCAGGGCACGATGTGCTTGAGAAACTCGACGGGCTCCAAGATCTTGGCACCGATCTCCGGATGCTTCTTGATCTCCTCGTACTCTTCGTTGTTGAGCCGCGAAGGCTTGGTGATGATGGCATCGGGGATACCGATCTTGCCGACATCGTGGAGCAGCCCTGAGAAGTAAACGCGCTCGATCAGCTCTTTGCGCATGTTCATCTGGCGTGCGATGCGTGACGCGTAGACAGCGACGCGTTCGGAGTGGCCGCGGGTGTAGTGATCCTTGGCGTCGATCGCCTCGGCCAGGGCGCGCACCGTTTGAATGTATGCGGTGCTGAGCTCCTGGTTCTTCAGGGCGAGTTGCTTGGTGCGGTCGCGGACCTTGCCTTCGAGGTTGCGGTTCATGTCCTGCAACTTGAAGTTCTGTTCTCGCGAGACGGTGTTGAGTCGCAAAATTTCGGATTTGAGATCGTGATGGTCAAACGCCTGTCGCAGGGTTGCGCGCAACTCGTCGTCGTTCCACGGCTTGGTGATCAAGCGATAGATCTCACCCTTGTTGATGGCTTCGACGGCGATGCTCATTTCTGTGTAACCGGTCAACATCATCCGGATCACGTCTCCGTGCTGCTCTCGCACTTCGGACAGAAACTCAACACCCGTCATACCGGGCATGCGTTGGTCAGTGACCACCACCTGTGCTGGCGTCTTCTTCATGATCTCAAGCGCTTCGCTTGGATTCGTCGCGGTAAGAACGCGCATGGGTTCGTCGCGCAACAATCGTTGAATGGCTTTCAGGATATTGACTTCGTCATCGACGAAGAGCACGGCGTGTTCTGTTGTCACGTTCCGATCTCCGGTCTTGTGTGAATGAGCTCAGCGGGTGCGTAGGACCTCTGACCTCTATCGGCGCGACGCGATCGCCCCCTTTGGCTTCTCTGTGGCTCGATTGGCGAAATGTGATTCGCGTCTTCGCCGCGGTCGCATCGACTCGACTCGACGAAGCCGACAGGTACGGCGAAACGCCTGCACATGGGATGCGCCGAATTTGCGTACCGGCTCCGACACCGTGTCAGCGCTTGGGCCTACGACAAGGAGAGGGCGCTTGGCGAGTGGAAGCTTCAGGCATGAGCTGGCGTGGTGCGCGATCTGGCCGCAGGGGGCTGCGTCGAGGCGTTGGGCTGCCGAGTGCTGGACGCGTCTTCGCGAAGGTGAGTTGCCGGTCAACGATAGGAATCGTGGGCCTATCGCGTTCGCAATGGATCGACTCGATGGTGCGGGGCAAGTGCGGTGGGATGATCCGCGCGGCATCGGCGGCGGCGTTATCCGAGCAAGGGCCGGACTAGTCGGCGAGCCCTAGACGCTGGCGCATATTGCTGCCCGCTTGCACGGCGTCACACCATTCGCGGTTCTCCAGGTACCACTGCACGGTGGCGGCAAGTCCGGTTTCGAGGTTGTGCTCTGGCTTCCAGCCCAACTCGTCGCGAATCTTGCTGGCGTCGATCGCGTACCGACGGTCGTGGCCGGGGCGATCGGTGACAAACGTCTTCAGGTCGCGGTAGGAGGCAATGCCGCGCTCGTTCATCTTGGGGTTCTTTGCAGCGGGAGCACGGGCGTCGAGCTCGTCGCAAATGGTGTCGACAATTTGCAGGTTGGTGCGCTCGTTGTTTCCGCCAATGTTGTACTTCTCGCCGAGTCGCCCCTTCTGGAGAGCGAGGTGAATGCCCCGACAGTGGTCGTCGACATAAAGCCAGTCCCGGATGTTGCCACCGTCTCCGTAGATTGGGAGCGATTTGCCGTCGAGGGCGTTGAGAATTACCAGCGGGATAAGCTTTTCGGGGAAGTGGTAGGGCCCGTAGTTGTTCGAGCAGTTGGTCACGAGGCCGGGCAAGCCAAAGGTTTCGAAGTAAGCGCGTACGAGGTGGTCGGCTGCAGCCTTTGAGGCGGAGTAGGGGGAGTTGGGTGCGTAGGGGGTCTCTTCATGAAACGCTCCGGTGTCCCCGAGGCTGCCGTAGACCTCGTCGGTCGATACGTGGAGAAAGCGAAAGCGTTCTGCCGCCTTTGCGTCGAGTTCGGCGTGGTAGTGCCGGGCGACGTCGAGCAGGTTGAATGTTCCAACGACATTGGTCTCGATGAACTCGCCTGGAGAATCAATTGAGCGGTCTACGTGACTCTCGGCGGCGAAGTTCAACAGAGCCGTTGGGGCGTATTGGCGAAAAATCTGTTCGACGGCGCCGCGATCACAAATGTCGACCATCTCGAAGTGGAAACGCGGATTGTCACGCATGTCGGCGAGGCTCTCGAGATTGCCCGCGTAGGTGAGCTTGTCGAGCACGACCACACGGGCGTCGGTTTCAGCCAGCGCGAATCGCGTGTAGTTGGAGCCGATGAAGCCGGCGCCGCCGGTAACGAGGAAGGTATCCACTATGAATTCACCAATTGCAGTCTCATGGTTTTACACTCGGTCGTTGTCTCAGTTGTTCACAGCCAAGTGGCGATCCGAGCTTGTACAGGGCCTGATCTCCCCTGTGTCGGCAACCCGGCACCCAGATCAAACATAGTTTCCAGTCTGCGGGGTGCGAATTCTTCGCTGCGCCTGTTTGAAGCGTTCCACCTCTGCGGCGAGATCGCTTGTGCTGACCTTTTTGACGGTCTCGCCTCGTGCGGCCTCACTCGCTTTGTGCCGAAGTACCGCGTGAAGGATACGCACCCAATCTCCCGGTGAAGATTCCCGGGCCTTTTCGAGGACACTGAGCCAGTCGATCTCTTCAAACAGCGATTGACCGGCTCGTTTTTCGGCTGCCTTGGCGTGGATCTGGACGGCGTCGATCATGTCTTCGGGAAAGGAGGGGTTCACCTCGACCAGTCGCTCGAAGCGATTGGCAGTGACGAAGGCGGGCCGAAGTGTGTCGGGGGTGGAGGTTGCTGCGATGACCAGGTGTTTTTTATTGGCGATGGTGCGATCGACGATTTCGAGCAAAAAATCCATAATCGGACCGACGGGGAGGTCCGAACGCTGGGTGCCGATCGCCTGGGCGCGCGAAAACTCGAGTTCGTCGAAATAAACGGTCAGCGGGGGCATTTCTTCGAGAATGATCGTCCATTGATGGACCAGCTCGGCGATGCGAGGCCCGGCGTGGACCACGTCGAGGATCAGGCGAGGAATTTCGACTTCGAGAAAGCTGGTTTGGGTGTAGGTGGCGAGGGCTCGCCCGAGCAGGCTCTTGCCCACCCCATCGCGCCCGATCAGCAAGATGCCCGAGGGTGGGAATGTGCCCCAATCGGTATAAAATGTGGGGTTGGTCGCCGCGCAGGCGTAGGTCAGAACCTCATCTTTTGGCCCCGCGAGTCCGCCGATCGAGTCGAATTCGAACTCGGGGTTCGCGGTGAGTTTTGCGCCGCGGGCCATCGGATCGACCGTGCGCATGAAGCTCGACCACAGGTTCTGGGCTCTTTCGATTTGCTTTTTGTCTTTGTTCACAGGACGACCTTACAATGAACACGCTAATGAAGCTCGAAATCGGGGTGACGCTTGGGCCCGCTTGCGCAATACTCCGGCCGCCAAGAAGATGGGTCCCCATCGTCTAGTGGTTAGGACACCGGCCTTTCAAGCCGGCGACACGGGTTCAAATCCCGTTGGGGATACCATTTCTTCTTATCGCAAGTCGGGCTACGCCCGATTTGCTGGGCTGGCGGCGCTCCTTTTATCGCGAGCCGAATCTTCGATTCGACTTGCTGGGCTGGCGGCGCTCCTTCTATCGCGAGCCGAATCTTCGATTCGACTTGCTGGGCTGGCGGCGCTCCTTTTATCGCAAGCCGAATCTTTGATTCGATTTGCTGGGCTGGCGGCGTCGGTGGGTTGGGCGCGTAGGGCGGGGCTTTTGCTCGCCTGGTGGGTTGTGGCGTTGGAGCTGCTGGGCTTGGTGGTCTCAGGCCGGTT
>JBLHOB010000240.1:0-5586 GCA_047619425.1 Myxococcota bacterium | reverse complement strand
CCCCCGGACTCTTCGCCGGCAAAGCGCTGACCGCGGTCGAACTTTTTGATGGGCAAGCAGGGCTGCGACTCGAACAGCGTGCGCCAGTTGGCTTCGCCTCGATACGCTGGGAGGTCGCCCCCCGCGACGTCAAATACCGACACCCTCACGACATAACAAGCGCGGTCATCCAGCCAGTAGTGATGCGACACAAAGACACTTGCACCGTCGTCGTTGTACGCCACCTGTACGTCTTGGACGCGAAAGTTCCAGTAGCGCACTGCAGTGTCGTGCCCGACCGCCTGCTTGAACGCCTGGGCGTTGATCGGCACCTGAATATCCAACTCATTGGGTATCAGGTTCTCGCCCGGCCCGGGGCGTGTGAACGTATAGAAATCGCCGGCGCCGGACACAAGCAGGTACCCCTCGCGCAATGCGATGATCCCGCCGCCCTCGCGGATCCCGCCGCCCGGCAACACGTTGTAACCCCGGGGCGGAGTTGGGATGCCTCCCCCCGGCTTGACGACGCTGGGTAGTGAGTAGCTCGTGGCTTCGATCCCAAAATGATGCGACGCGATATAGCGCGGCACGCCGTGCTGAACCGACTCATCGAACGTCCCGCGCGCAACCGCAAAATCCAACGCGAGCGCCGCAAGCACCAGCACTACGAGCAAGCCCGCCAGTACCGCACGATGCTTGCGCAATACGACTTCGAGCAACGCGATCCCAACCGCCGCGCACAGTGCGGCGACAATGAATTGCTTCGACATTTCGACGTTGCGCAAACTGAGCAAGATGATCGTCGCGCCCACAAACGCAACGACAGCAATCCCGCGATCCATTCCCAACTGAACAACATTCGTGTCTTCGCCCTTGCGCGAAACCAGAGCACTGGCGATGAAGGCCGCCGCAATTGCGCCCAGCACCTTCAAGTCGCTTCGATCAAGGAGCCACAGGGCTTCGCCTGAATCGAAGCTCGACCAAATACTCATGGCGAAAAGCCATGCGAGGGCGGCGAAAACCGTCGTCATTGTGCGGACCACCCGGGTAAGTCCTTCAATCGAAGCCCGTCAACGCAATCCGTCGACCGCGCGAAGTACCGCAGATTGAAAAAAGAATGCCTGGTCATGTGTCCCTTTGCGGTTCATCCGAGCCGATCGCGCACGCGGTCGATCTTCCAGCTTCCACCGGGGAAACGATACGAGCTTGCCGCACACTGGTCGAGCCTCGCTGTGCCGTCTAAGCTAGCGCCCATGGAACATCCGAAATCGATTCGCCCTGAAGAACATGCCACGTGGTCGTCCGAGAAAATGGGCAAGAGCACAATCTTTCGCTCTGAGCGCGTAATGGTCGGCTTGAACGCATTTGAGCCCGGTCAAGAACACGCACTTCATGCGCACGAAGGCATGGACAAGGTTTATCAAGTCATCGAGGGCCGCGGCACCTTCCTACTCGAAGGACGCGAAGAGGCCATGGAGCCCGGCGTCATGCTCGTGGCACCGGAAGGCGTGGCCCACGGCATTCGCAACTCGTCAGACGAGCGTTTGCTCGTGCTCGCGATCCTGGCACCCGCTCCCGGTTAGAACCCGTCTCTGCGCTAACTGCAAAAGAACAGCGCTAACTGCAAAAGAACTGCGCTAACTGCAAAAGAACTGCGCGAACTGCAAAAGCTCAGCGGTAGCACCGAAATACCTTCGGCTGCGGTCCCTCGACGGCCCCGCTCACCACGCGCTCTACCCTTGCTTCGGACAAAACCCTCGCCGCAAGCTCGTCCGCCCGCGCCTGCTGTGACGCGCTCTCGACTTTATTGATCAGCACGATGAGTCGCGCGTCGATCGGCACATTTTTCAAGCCGCCCGCCTCGTGGCAGAGAAGTTGTGCGAGCGAGTTGGGCGTAAGCCGTGCACTCGGCGCCAACCCAAGCAACGCGCCGACGCGTTCGGGGCGATGGCAGGTTTCTGCAATGGGGGCGCTGAGGGCATCGATCCCAACGACAACAACAACGTGCGTGGAGCCGTCCGCAATCACAGGCTCGTGCTCGGCCGGGGCTTTCGTCGGCCGCATCCGCGAGCCATCCGCTTCCACAATCACATGCTGCACCGTTTCTCGCGAGAGCCATTTGCCCGGTAACGCCGCTTCGACCCCAACTGCCTTTTCGCCCTCGACTCCGCCGACAATCAATAGCCCCGACGGCCCTTCGTCGAGCGCTGCCGCATAGCCCGGCTCGTCGACTTGGCACCAAGAGACAGCGCGTTGGATCTGTGCCGCAAAGATGCGTGTTGTTGTTGTAAGCAACACGCGTCCCGGCAGGCAGTCGCCGAGTGCAAAAAGCAGCGCGCTCTTGCCCCCGCCCCCCACAATCGAAACCAGGGAGTCGCTCTCATCGAGCCCGAGTGCGTAAGACAGCGCTCCCGAATCAACCTTCACGATCACCTCGCGATGGGCGCGAAGATGGAGTCGCCCCGTTGCCACAAAATTGTCGTTTCGTTAGGATTCCCAACTACTTACGCCCCCTGAAGCCGGACCCCCGGCTCAAACCAAGTAAACGACCGGAGCCGTGAATGACCGCGCAAAAGAAAGACCGTCCCTGGGTAATCCGCACGTACTCGGGACACTCCTCGGCCCAGAAGAGCAACGAACTCTACCGAAGCAACCTCGCCAAGGGACAGACCGGTTTGTCCGTTGCATTCGATCTCCCGACCCAGACCGGGTACGACAGCGATCACGAGCTCGCCCGGGGTGAAGTCGGCAAGGTGGGCGTTCCGATCTGCCATGTCGATGACATGGCCACGTTGTTCGACCAGATCCCGCTCGATCAGATGAACACCTCGATGACCATCAACGCCACTTCGAACTGGTTGTTGGCGCTACTGATTTCCGTTGCGGACCGTCAGGGTGTTTCGCCCAGCGCGCTCAAGGGCACCACCCAAAACGACATCGTGAAAGAGTACCTCTCCCGCGGTACCTACGTCTTCCCGCCCGATGCGAGTGTGCGCATGACCGCCGACATGATCGCCTACACCGTCGACGCGATTCCAGGCTGGAACCCCGTCAACGTCTGTTCGTATCACTTGCAAGAAGCCGGCGCGACGCCTGTCCAAGAGATCGCCTACGCGATGGCAACGGCCCTGGCCCTGCTGGACACGGTCGTTGCACGAGACGACGTAGACCCCGAGGCGGTGCCGCGCATCTTCGGACGCATCTCCTTCTTCTTGAACTCGAGCATTCGCTTCGTGGAAGAAACCTGCAAGTGTCGAGCAATGACTCAGTTGTGGGAAGAGATCGGTCGCACCCGCTATGGCATCACCGACCCGAAACTCCTGCGCTTTCGCTATGGCGTGCAGGTCAACAGCCTCGGCCTGACTGAAGCCCAACCCGAGAACAATGCAATCCGCATCACCCTTGAAGCATTGGGTGTGACCCTTTCGAAGAACGCACGCGCGCGCGCCATACAGCTGCCGGCTTGGAACGAAGCACTCGGCCTGCCCCGCCCGTGGGATCAGCAGTGGTCGTTGCGAATCCAGCAGATCCTGGCCTACGAGACCGACCTGCTCGAATACCCGGACATCTTTGAAGGCTCGGTCGTAATTGAAGAACGCACCCGCGAGCTGGTTGAAGAGTCGCGAGAAGAGTTGCAAAAGGTCCTCGACATGGGCGGCGCCGTGGCTGCCGTTGAGAACGCCTACATGAAGCAGCGTCTCGTTGAATCGCACACACAGCGCTTGCGCAACATTGAGTCGGGAGAACAGATGCTCGTGGGCGTCAACGCCTTCACCGAGGGCGAAGAGTCACCGCTCACGGCGGGTGGCAGTCTCGGATCGATTCTCTCGATCGACGAAGGTGCCGAGCGCGAGCAAATCGAACGCCTCAACGCCTTTCGTGCAAAGCGCAGTGACAGCGATGTAAAGAGCGCCCTGCAGAACCTGCACGATGCAGTGAGCAATGGCGACAACGCCATTCCACCCTCGATTCGCGCTGCAAAGGCGGGTGTCACGACCGGCGAATGGACCGACACCATGCGCAATATTTTTGGCGAGTACCGAGCACCGACCGGCATCGTTGCCCGCGACGTCGGCGAGGCAACCGGCATGACGAATGACGTACGCAAGCGAACCGACGAAGTAAGCAAGGCACTCGGTCGCCGCATCAAACTACTCGTGGGAAAGCCCGGCCTCGACGGCCACAGCAACGGTGCAGAGCAAATCGCAGTCAAGGCGCGAGACGTAGGCATGGAAGTCGTCTACGACGGGATTCGCCTCACGCCGGCTGAGCTGGTGACTTCGGCCCGCGACGAAGGTGTACACGCGATCGGCCTTTCAATTCTCTCGGGCTCGCACACGACCCTTGTGAAGGACGTGCTCGCGGGCTTGAAGGAGGCCGGCCTCAGCAACATCCCGGTGATCGTCGGCGGAATCATCCCCGAGGCAGATGCTGACGCGCTGCGTGCGGCAGGGGTAAAGCACGTCTACACACCCCGTGACTTCGACCTGACCCGCATCATGGCGGAGATCGTCGAAACCGTTGCGGACGTTCACGTAGAACAAGCAGCGAATGGCGACTGATCTCGCGAGCCGGCTCATAGCCAGGGACCGCACTGCGGTTGCCACTGCGATGAACCTCATCGAAGACGAGCGCGAAGCCCAGCGCGCGCTCGCGGCGGATCTTCTCACCGAGCTCGAGAGCCAGAATAAGAGTGCGCTGCGAGTGGGCATCACCGGTGCCCCGGGTGCCGGCAAGTCGACCTTGATCGACGTGCTGGTCCGCGAGCTGCGCCGTCGTGACAAGACCGTCGGCATCATCGCCGTCGACCCTTCCAGCAAAAAAAGTGGCGGTGCGCTGCTTGGCGACCGCTTGCGCATGCGATCTTCCTCCACGGACGCGGGCGTATTCTTGCGCTCGATGGCCGCCCGCGAGCGCCTGGGTGGCCTATCCGGCGCAACGCGTGCAGGGGTAGAGATCCTGGCCAGCGCATTTGATGTCGTCTTTATCGAAACCGTCGGCGTCGGGCAGTCCGAGTCCGAAATTGTCGACCTTGTACACACCCTGCTTTTCGTCGCGCAACCCGGCGCCGGAGACAGCATTCAGTACATGAAGGCCGGGTTGGTTGAGATGCCCGATTTATTCGTCGTCAACAAAGCCGACATTGGCGCCGCGGCCCAGCGAACCCAAAGCGAGCTACTCGGCGGGCTCGGCATTAGCGAAACCGTGTCCGGTGCTTGGGAGGCCCCGGCGCTGCTGGCCAGCGCTGCAGAAGAGACAGGCATTGCCGAAGTCATCGACGCGATCTACGAACACCGCACGTATCTCGAAGAGACGGGTGGCCTCGAACCGCGATTGGCGCAAGGTCGATTCGAATGGTTGTTAACTGCATTGATCGAGCGCTACGGAAGCTTTGGTATCGAAGCACTTGGGGGCAAGCAGGCCGTCAGTGACGCCTTCCAAGCAGAAGCGGAGCGCTCGCTACCGGCGCTTGTGAATCGCTTGTCTGGACGGATCGAGGACGCGTTGCGCGCGCGCTGAGTAGCCCACCCGCTCCACCAGAGGTGACACTCGTCGGATGCAGCGCCCGACACATTCTCGCGCTCACTCAAGCAGAGCGGCTCACCG
>JBLHOB010000239.1:0-5596 GCA_047619425.1 Myxococcota bacterium | reverse complement strand
GTTTTCGATTGAATCCATGGACGTGACCGGGGAGACGACTTCGACATCGTCGAGTTGGCCGTAGTACTTCATGTACACGACGCGGCTGATCGAGATCTGGTCTGCTTCGAAGCCTTCCTTTTTGAGTTCGTCCTGAAGTTCGTCCTCGAGTGCTTGCCACGTGCTGGTGACGGGTGTGAGGTAGGCGAGCTTCGTGGCGTCGTCGAGATCGGGGGTGATGACAGCCCCGACACTCTTGTGACGTCGATGGGAGTAGTCCATGCACGCGCCGCCCCAAGCGGAGAAGCCGCCTGCGTGAGGCACGGTACAAACACCCTTCCAGGGGAAGTCGCCGGCGTAGCCGAGCAAGTGGAGCGGGCCGCCGCCGCCGTAACCGAGCAGCACGTACTCGCGAAGGTCGTGTCCGACCATCAAGCTGTTCACGAGATGCTCTCGCATCATCACGTTCAGCAGCTCCAAGCAGGTCTCGGCTGCGACGTAGACGTCCATGCCGAGCGGGTCTGCAACCTTCTCCTTGAAGAGCTTGTACGACACGTCCTTGTTGATCTTGACCTTGCCGCCGAGGTAATTGCTCTCGGAGAGAATGCCGAGCAGCAAGTTGACGTCATTGATGGTCGGCGTCGTGTTGCCGGCCTCCATGAACGTCGGGCCAGGCGTGCCACCTGCAGAGTCGGGCCCGAGCTTAATGCGGTTCGTCTGCGGGTCGACGCGAATGTACGTGCCCGTACCCGCGCCGATCGACGTAATGCCGAGCATGGGAACGTTTACGTACATGTCCTGGAAGCCGGGCTCGCGATTGATCGGTAAGACCCCTGCGGTGATCGTGCCGGCATCGAACGATGTGCCGCCGACATCACTGCAGACAATGTTCTCTTCGCCGATCACCGAAGCGAGGTACTTGGCACCCATGAGACCACCAACCGGGCCGCTCATCGCCGCTTCAAAAAGACGCGGGTAGCGGATGTTGGTGATGCCGCCGTAACCGAGCACCGTCTTGAGACTGTGCTGGTAGCCGGTCTTTACGAGCTCTTCTTCAATGCGGTAGAGCTGCTTGCGGGCCGGGTCGGAAGCGTATGCCTGAATGACCGTGGCGTTGGCGCGCGAAATCTCGCGAGTGGTCGGTGCGACCTTGTTCGAGACTTCGAGCACGACCTCGCGGCCGACTTCCTTCATGACCTCGCGACAGATTTCGGCCGCGCGATCTTCGTGCATTGGGTTCACGAAGGACTGCAGGAATACGATTGCGATCGCTTCGACTTCTTCGTCGACGATCAGCTCGCGTGCACCCTTGCGTACTTCTTCCTCGTACATCGGGATGACCGCCGTACCGAACATGTCAATACGCTCGGTGACGCCGCGTGCGAGCTTGCTCGGGACAAGTGGCTCGCGATGACGGCGGTGCTGCATGTGCGTGATCTCTGACCACTGCGCGCCAATGAACGTCTGCTTGCCGCGACCTTGTGAGATCATGTCTTCAAAACCGCGCGTCGTGATGATGCCGGTTTTGTAGCCGCTCATGTTGATCACGGTGTTGAGCATCGAGGTGCCGGTATAGATGGCGGTTTCGATCTGCTTGCCGAAGTCGGCACCTTCTTCTTTTGAGATCCCC
Organism: Myxococcota bacterium; assembly: GCA_047619425.1. Taxonomy (GTDB): domain Bacteria; phylum Myxococcota_A; class UBA9160; order UBA9160; family UBA4427; genus DUBZ01. The sequence continues at coordinate 3,987 of JBLHOB010000239.1, read as the reverse complement.
ATGTATTCCAGGGCTTCCCAAAACGACTCCATGTAGCCGATGCTTTCATCTTGCGGGGACGTGGGTGCCTTGCCGATGACGGACTTACCGTCTTCGTCGACGATAATTACGTCGGTCATCGTGCCACCGGCGTCGCACGCTACGAGATAGCGGGACATCGCAAACAACTCCTCTCTAGGGCCCGTGGGCCAGTCAAACCGATCGTTTCAACAGCGCTGCCGAAATTCGCACAGCCAGTAATTTAAATGGGGCTTGGTGGACATACTTGCATTGCATGCGGGCTTCGAATGGTTGACCCGCTGCGAAGCAAAGTTACGGGGGTGGGCGATTGATCGCCGCCCCCTGCTCGTTGCGTTCGCTGATCCGGCATCAGGCCTGCCCAACGAGAGAGACAGTGTGGACCGAATGCTGCAGCAATGAAATGCAAATGGTTCTGAATTGAGTGTCTTTTTGTGCTGGGGGTCTCTGGGGTTTGTCGAGCGTTGATTCAATTGTGGGTTGTGGATTCACGCGACACTGCGTCGGAGCGGTGTGCTGAAACCTCGCGAGGACTGTATCGAAAACCAATCGCGACGCGCCACGTTGAGCACCCTTAGAATGGACTCGCGTATTGCGACAGTTGAAGCCCTGCGCCCGCAGCCTGTGCTCGACTGAATCACGTGCGTAGGTGTTGCGCAGCGATGAGGTTCAAAATCTTGTCCGATCGCGATACTCGCCATCGTGCGACGCGGGTCAGTTACGCAACGGAATGATCGGTACGCGCACTTTGGCGCGGAGTCGTTGCGCGATGCGTCGGCAGTGCTCCAATAGACGGGTACAAATTGGTCGAATTTCAAGCCCGGCTCAGGTTTCTTAACACGTGAAGTGCTAGAACAATGTTGGCGAACACGCGCTGCGGCGGGTTCGTGCAGCGAGCCGCTTCGGCGCAATCGCCTCGCACGATCTTCCAGCCCTCCGATGAGCAAGCGCTCGCCAGCCGCGACGGCGGCAACGAATGCGATCCTCTGAGCTCGGTCGGTTTTGCCGGTCCATGTTCGGTCCATGTAAGTCATTCATCGTGATCCATGTAGCAATCCATGTCGCAACCCCGACGAGGCTCAGCCTGTTGCGCTACGCAGCTTGGCCGGGCAGTTGCCAAGCCGGGGCAATGCGGCCGACAATGCAATGCGCCAGCGCGAGTGCTGGTGGCGACAGCCCGACGAATCAGAGTTTTCGTTTGAGCGCCGCGATGAGTGCGGCGGAAAAGACGCGAGTGGGTTCGAAATCTCGATCGAAGCATTAGTGAAAGAAGGAGAGTGCAAGTATGCGTATCGTCATCTGCGTCAAAGAGGTTCTCGACCCGGACGCGGTCAACAACTATGCCATCGCCGGTCGCCTCGAAATTGGCGACGACGGCAAGAGCCTCACTCAGGCCGCGATTCCGCGTCTCATCAACGGGTTCGACGAACAGGCCCTCGAAGCTGCCTTGCGCATTAGAGACTCGGGCGTCGACTGCGAACTCTCGGTTGTCTCCATTGGCAGCGATCCGGACAAAATTTTGAAGCAGTGCGCCGCTCTCGGTGCCAATTCGCTCGTCTCAATTAAAGCGGACCCGGCCAACCTCGACTGTCACGGATTTGCGACAATCCTTTCCGCTCAAATCGAGAGGGCAGGTGGCGCCGACCTCGTGCTCTGCGGCCGGCAGGCCTCCGATGACGACCAAGGTGTCGTGCCCGCACTGATCGGCGAAAAGCTCGGGATGCCGCTGGTCACCTTCGCGCGAGCCGTTGAAGCGTCCGGCTCTACGCTGAAAGTTACCCGGGTCACACCGAACGGGGACGAAGTGGTCGAAGTTGCTTGTCCCGCAGTGGTTACGGTCAGCAACGAGTTGGGCGAGCCCCGCTATCCCACCGCAGCTGCAAAGATCAAGGCGCGCAAGGTGAAGCCGGAAGTCATAACGCCTGCGGATCTCGGTTTGACGGATGCCGATCTCGCGCAGCGGGCCAAGCTCGTCAAACAGTTCGTGCCGACGGTGCAGGGCAATTGCGAAATGATCGACGGCGCAAGCCCGGCCGAGCAGGCAGATAAATTGGTCGCTCGCTTGCGCGAGGAAAGTCTCTATTCGTAAGACTGCCCCAGGCGCTCAACGGGGCCGTCGCCGTCGCTTGGTGCTCGAGCCACAGCAGGCGGCCAGAGCTCAAGGCGTTGAATGAGAGAGTCACCGCGCGAGTCGGTTTTTTGAACAAGTCATTACAAGATCACCAGCCGGAATGGCTGAGGTCGCAGATCAATAGGAGATCGTCACACATGTCATCAAACGAAGTTGTCGTTTGCTCCTGGGGCGAAGAGCGAGGCGGGCTACCCGCCGGCGCCGAAGAAATTCTTACCCTGGCCAGTGGGTTGGCTGGTCAACTGGGCGGAAGCCTTGTATGGCTTACCCTCGGTCCGGCAGCTGCCGGCATTGCCGACATCGCTGCGCAATACGGTGTCGCGGCGATTCGCACAATCGACGATCCCAAATTGGCCGATGTTCCCGCGGATGCGACGGTTGCCGCACTCGCCCAGTACTGCGAACAAACCTCGCCGAAGGTTGTGATCTTCAACCAGAGCGCGGCGACGCGTACGATCGCACCGCGCCTAGCTGGAAAGCTCGCTGGTGGTGTCGTGATGAACGCAACCAAAGTTGCGGCAGCCGGCGAGATACTCGAAGTGACGGCCGCTGCATACGGTGGTGACACACGGGTTGTCTACGAACTGCCGGGAGCGGGGACGCAGGTAGTATCCGTCGCGGCAAACAACATCACCGCAGTGTCTCCAAACGTCGGGTCGAGCCCTGCAACCGAGAGCGTGAGCGTCGATCTCTCGGGTGTAGATGAACGCATCAAGGTGCTCGTACCCGCGAAGAGCGATGGCCCGCGCCTCGAAGACGCCGAGATCATTGTCGCGGGTGGCCGCGGTCTGGGAGACGTGGCGAACTACAAGCTGATCCGCGAACTCGCCGAGGCGATGGGAGGTATGCCGGGCGCTTCAAGGCCGTTGGTCGATGAAGGCTGGGTCGATTCCAATCATCAGGTTGGACTCACGGGCAAGATCACCAAACCGACGCTCTATGTTGCGGTTGGTATCTCCGGGGCGAGCCAGCACATGGCGGGTTGTGGTGCGTCCAATGCAATTGTCGCGATCAACAAGGACTCGGAAGCAGCGATCTTTCAACACGCCAAGTTTGGCATCGTTGGCGACGCTCTCGAGTTGTTGCCCGAATTGATTCGCGCAGCAAAGTCATAAGACGTGTGGGCGTGTCGGAGGCGGTCGCCGCACTCCGATCGAGTCTGCATTTACAAATAGAAACGGAGGCAGATCATGTCCGCTGATGTCGTCGAGTCCGCAGAAGGGCTTTTCGCAGATACACCGAATGGGCCGCGCTTGCTGGGGTCGCGTTGCGCTTCCTGCAAGACGCCGTACTTCCCGCGCAGCGCCGGTTGTCACAATCCAGACTGCGATCTATCGAAGATGGAAGACGAGAGCTTCGGCCCGAACGGAGTGATCTGGAGCCTTTCGATTCAGAACTACCAGCCGCCGCATCCCGTAGTAACCAGTGAGCCATGGGCACCCTTTGGAGTCGGGATGATCGACTTACCCGAAGGCTTGCGCGTGCTGGGTCGGATCATTGCGGACGACCCCGAGGCCGTCGATGTCGGCGACGCCGTCGAGTTGGTGCTTGCGCCTTTGGGCGTGGACAAGAACGGAAGCGAAGTGATTTCCTGGCAGTTCCGCCCGATCTGAAACATCCGATCTAAGACACCGAAACTAAGACGTGCTGTAAAAGACGAGTGTTTGATTACGAGTCGCGATTGCAATGTGATCGCGCGGAGGAAAAGATCATGAGAGACGTTGCCATCCTGGGCCAAGGCCTACATCCATGGGGCAAGTTCAACGACCGCACCGTTACCGAGATGTGTCGCACGGCGGTTGAAGCGGCATTGGCCGACGCCGGAGTGCGTTGGCGAC
>JBLHOB010000238.1:0-5606 GCA_047619425.1 Myxococcota bacterium | reverse complement strand
ATCGTGACAGGCACCCGTTACGGAGGCGATCTCGCGAAAGCCAAGTCCATCGTCGACGAGGCACTGCCCGAAGCCGAGGTGCTTCCTCGTGCGATCGCCCTTGCGGCGAGTTACGCCGCGAAGGCCCATCCGGTCATGGCCACGTTGAAGCGCGATATGTATCCGGCGACCGCAGAAGCATTGCGCGTAGTGAAGTACTAGGAAACTATCGATGGGCGCTGCATCAGCCCAAGAGTGGCGTGCAGTTAAGTGATTGGCGGTTTTTCCGTTGATATGATCCGGCGTGTTTTAGAAAGGGAGAGTTCGATGCTGCGAGAGCTGGACGAAAACTTGTGGGTAATCGATCACCCATTCAACATGCCGGGTGGTATCGCAATCCAAACCCGAACGACGTTGATCCGACTGTCAAACGGAGACATCTTCGCGCACGCCCTCGGGCCAGCAGATGACGCCGACCACGCAGAGATCGCGAAACTCGGCAATGTCACACAGCTCGTCGCATCGAACTTGTTTCACAACGCCTTCGTCGCTGATTGGGCCGCTCGCTACGAAGGAGCCACTTGTCACGCTCCGAGTGGATTCGACGAGAAAGTCCCCGGTCTTGTCTACCAAAGCTTTGGCGACGAAGCGCCCGCAGCATGGGCAGGACAGATTGAGCAAGTTTGCGTCGGAGGCGCGCCGCAGCTTGATGAAACGGTTTTCTTCCACAAGGCAACGCGCACGCTTTTGCTCACCGACTTGTGCTTCAACATGATGCATTCCGACTCGTTTCGTACGCGACTCGTCATGCGGATCATGGGTGGCTACGGGCACTTCGGTCCAAGCCGGCTCGCCAAGTCATTCATGAAGGATAAGGCGGCCGTTCGCCGCGGCATTGACCGCGTGCTTGAGTGGGACTTCGATCGAGTCACCGTCACCCATGGTGAAGTACTCGAGACCAACGGCCACACGATGATGAAGCAGGCCTACGGGTGGCTCAAGGCGTAGATTTGGGTTGAACCGGGTCCGCGTCGATGTAGCCGAGCGCCTTGAGCATGTCGCGGCTGTCTTTGTCGAGGCTTTCGATATCGACCACAGCGCCCAGCTCATCTCGACCCTCGGCGGCGTTGTACCAGCGACTTAGCTCGCCGCGCAGCCGTGACACTTCTTCTGGGTTCCACTGCGCAACGTTGGCGAGTTCGCCGGGATCCTTCGCGAGGTCGTAAAGCTCAAACTCCGCACCACTAAAGTTTGCCCTCTCGGATTCGGAGCGAACATGAATGAGCTTCCAGTTCTGGTCGCGTACTGCGAGGTTTGACGCGTCGATGTCATAGCCGCTCTCGGTAAAGACGGGCTTGCGCGCAACTTCGTGAGTTTCACCGCGCAGTGTACTCGCGAAGCTAGTGCCTTCGTGGCTAGTCGGAATAGCCACGCCCGCCAACTCGACCAGCGTTGGCGTGAGGTCGAGGAGTTCGACGGGCCGATCGATACGTCTTCCAAGCGAGATGACGCCCGGTTGCGCGATGATCAATGGCACGTGGGCGGTAGGTTGGTAGGGGTTAAAGCCGTGTTCCAGGTAGTAGCCGTGCTCCGTCAGGCTTTCACCGTGATCCGCCGTTAGGGCGATGAGAGACTGGCCCAGGCCCAACTCTTCTAGCGATGCGACCAGGCGTCCGAACTCGTCGTCGAAGTAACGAATCTGCCGGTCGTACTGCGCATGATAGTGCGCGAGGTCTTCAATGATCTGCCCATCCATTTTCTGCTGTTGGTAGGTTGGGATTCGACGGGTCGGGACGTTGTGACTCGGGTGCTGGCCGACGAAGAGCTCGGCGTATTTCTGAGGCGGTAAGTACGGTCCGTGGGGGTCCATGTAGTGAAGCCACAAAAAGAACGGCTGTGATGCGTCGCGGTCATTCAACCACTTGAGTGCTTGATCGGTGACCAGTGTTGCATTGGTGTAGGCCTTTACGCGCCCGGCAGCATTGACGTAGGCGAGGCTGCCCTCTTCGTCTTGCCATCGCTCTTGCCACGATTCGACAAAGTGATCAAAGCCCTGCTCAAAGCCCAACGTGCGACCCACGTTGAAGTTGGCGACGATCGCAGCGGTCTCATAGCCCGCCTCGGAGAATACTTCGCTCAACATCAAAAGCGATTGAGGCAGGACGCGTGGTTTCAGCTGCAAACCCGTTGTTTTCGGGTATCGCCCAGTGTGAAGGGACGCCATGCTCGCCCAGGTCTTTGGCCACTGCGCGTTGGTATTGCGGAACAATACGCCGCGCTCGGCCAGCTTGTCGATGTTCGGCGACGTAGGTAGCGCGTAGCCGTAAGCGCCTAGGTGGTCCGCTCGGAGGGTGTCTACCGTAATCAACAAAACACCTTGGACGGGGGGCGTTTGTTCCGAGGTACAGCCGACGAGGCATGTCAGCGCAAGAAGCCAGGCTGTTCGTTTCAATTTTCCGTATCGAACCAAGTCGTGCCTCTCGCCAATTTTCGATCCGCCGGCGAAGCTTCTAAGGAAATCGCATTGAGCGGTTTCCCAAAGTCTACCGCGACTTTCGGCTCGCTAGGGTTGTGTGTTGAGCTGTTTTCGTGCTTTGCGAAGACTCTGTTTGGCTCCGGTGAACTCCGGCGCCAACTCAAGGCTCTTTTCAAGGTGCGCCACGGCACGCTCGATTTGGCCAATGCTGATCAGTGCAGTGGCGAGGCTGTAGTGGACGGCCGGTGAATTCGGTTCTCGCGCCAAGGACTCAATAAACCACGGTACGGCTTCTTCGAAGCGACCTTGCTCGCTCAACGTGTTGGCGAGATTGGCTGGATAATCAGCAGAGTGCTTGTCGAGTTCGCTTGCTCGCTCCAGATACTGCGCGGCTTCACTCAACTTCCCCTGGCTGTAGAGTGCACCGGCGAGTCCCGCCATGGCGTGCACGTAGTCGGGAGCCAAAACGAGTGCTTCGCGAAAGTGGGCAGCAGCATCGTCTAGATTTTCGAGCTGAAGCAAAGCGATTCCGAGATTGCTGTGAGTCTTCGGACTGTCGGGCTTATAGCGAAGCGACTGGCGGTAGTAGCGAGCCGCTTCCTCGATTCGGCCAACGCGTTGCAGCGCGGCTCCATAGTGATTGTCGATAATTGGATTGCCGGGAGTCGTGCGCGCAGCGTTCCCGAGTAGGGTGAGCGAGTTCTGCCAAACTCGAGTTCGCTGATGAGCGCTATACGCAAGTGAGCTGGCCGCAAGGAAGACAACCACAATCATGAGCTGGGGAGAGAAGCGAAAGCGGTCTCTCCATCGGATTGCGGCGCGGTCGAGTCCGAAGCAGATCATGATGAAGACACCAACCAAGGGCACGTAGGTATAGCGATCCGCCATGGCTTGTCCGCCGACCTGCACGACACCGATGACGGGTACCAACATGCCGAGGTACCAAAGCCAACCGACCCGTAAGTAGGGGTGATCTTTTGCCCGTACGGCCGCCGCAGTAATGGCTACCAATAGAAGGACTGCGGCGGAGATGAAAGCGGGTGATGGTGGCAACCCACCGGGTGCGTACGGGTGGGGGTAAAGCAGAGACAGCTCAGTTGGCCAAGCAGCCTTGCCAAGATAGGAGGCGTAACTCGTCGCGGCGTTGGCGAGGCGCAGGTGCAGCGGGATCTCGTGGCCGATCTCCATCGCGCCCCAGCCGCGTTGCGCGACGATCGTAATGATCGAGGACGCTACCGAAAGGCAGATCAGTGGAAGCTTCTCCGTGAAGAGCTCGCGCAGGCCGGTGCCCTTGTCGCCGGTTGTGCGCATTCTTGCGAGCGGCCAGTAGTCGAGCAGTAGCAGCACGAATGGCAGCGTCACAAACATCGGCTTTGCGAGGAGGCTGCATGCGAGAAACGCTGCGACTAACCAATAGTCCCGTTTGCGTTTGTAAGCTGTGTACGCGACATACGCGCGAAGTGACAAAATCCCGAAAAACGTCGAGAGCACATCTTTGCGCTCCGAAATCCACGCAACCGACTCGACGTGAAGCGGGTGTACGGCGAAGAGCAAGGCGACTGCGGCACTCGCGAGTTCGCGTCCCGTCATCCGGGCGAGCAGCCAGAAAAGCATCAGAGTGTTTGCGATGTGGAAGAGCAGGTTTACGAGATGATGTGGACCCGGAGCCATGCCGAACAGCTCGCTGTCGAGCATGTGTGACAACCAGGTAAGCGGATGCCAGTTGGCGGCATGTCCGGACGTAAGAGCCCACTGCAAGCCCTGCCAACTCAAGCCAGCACGCACCTGCGGGTTGTTGGTGATGTAGACGTCGTCGTCGAAGTTGACGAAGTCAAAGTCGGCAACCTGTGCGAAGACTGCGAGGTTCGCGCAGATCAGTAGGGCCGGGAGCAGCAAACGGTTGGCCATTAGCAGCTCACTCGTTTTCGCCTTCGTCGTCGATGTAACCCAGCGCGCGAAGCCCCGCGCGTGCTTCTTCGCTGATGGTTACGGGCTCGCTTGTACTTTCAGCGGTTGCAACGGCTTCATGTAAGGTGAGGCTGCGTCGATGCATGTCTTGCATGCGCTGCGACATGCGCGCTGCGAATTTTGGCCGCGCCCGAGCGTGGTTCTGTCGCTGAAACGGGTCTCGCTTCAAATTGAAGAGTTCTTCTGTGGGGCGTCCTGCGAGTGATCCGTCTTCCGGGTATTGAATGAAGGCATGGGTCCCCTCGCGAATCAGCTGGGCACCCAGGGCTTCGTCGAATGCGATGGCGACGCGGTCTTCGGCAGCACCTTGTTGCCGCAATACATTGAGGAGGCTTTGACCTTGAAAGCCATTGTGCGGCGTCGAATCGACAAGCTCGAGCAAGGTTGGCGCAATGTCCGATTGCCTGACGATGCCACGGGCTCGCTTGCCCTTGAGTATGCCCGGTGCTCGAATGATCAAGGGAATGTGTGTGATCTCTTCGTGAAGTGAGACGTGCAGCGGGAAGCCGTGATCAAAAAACGCTTCGCCATGGTCGGAAGTTACGATGATGATGGTTTCTTCGTAGCGGTTTATTTCCTTTAGACGCTCAAACAATCGCCCGAGCTGGGCATCCATAAATCCAATGCCTCCGTCGTAAAGACATTGGGTCAACTCGATTTCGTTGGGGCTCAGGAACGACTTCTGGCCGCGCACGATTTCGACCAGTCGATCGCTCGCGCACACGTCCTCAATACAGAAGTCGTAGTTGTCGAGTTGCCCCGGGCAAAACTTGTCGAAGAACGGAGGCGGCGCCTCGTAGGGGAGGGCGGCGCTTTTCGAATGGACGTCGTAGAAGTGCAGGAATGCGAAGAAGGGGACTTCGCCTTGGGCGTTGATCCAACGCAGGGCCGAATCGATCTCTTCACGCGCGTTGCCGACGCCACGGTGCGGACCTTCAAATACGAGTCGGTCGACCGCCCGAGCGAGCAGGCTCGCACGAAAGCGCTTTGGGTGGGGGTAGTGATCGAAGCGGGAGAACCCCTCGTCGAAACCATAGTTGCTTCCGACGAAGCCCCAGTCTTCGGTGCCGACCCACGCAGCTGTCGAATAGCCGTATTGCGCGAGCCGTTCGGCCAGGGTCAGGTGATAACTCTGGATACGGTCTTCGCGGGTCATTACCCCATGTGCGAGAGGGTCTAGACC
>JBLHOB010000237.1:0-5613 GCA_047619425.1 Myxococcota bacterium | reverse complement strand
CGAAGCGTTGTCCCAAAACTCCCGCGTGCTCGAAGAGAAGTATCTTGAGTTCTTGCGCAAGGTTCAGGACGCCAAGCTCGCCGAAGAGTTGGAGCGCTCCCAGCAAGGGCCGCGGGTTACCGTCCTTGACCACGCTTCGCCGCCCGCTGACCCAGTTCGCTCAAGTCTGCGCTATTTGCAGCTCGGCCTCGCGGCAAGTTTCGCCTTCGCGATCCTGGCGGCCCTGCTGGCCGAATTCATCGACCCCACGGTGCTCGACCCCGATCACTTCGCCTACATAGGCGACGTGCCGATGCTCGGTAGCATTTACTCTCTCTAGTCTTCGCATACGTCATCGCGTTGTCGTCGCGTTGTCGTCGCGTTGTCGTCGCGTTGTCGTCGCGAGAAAATCAGTTAATGCCGGAGAGCCACAGGGTCAGTCCCGGGAGACCGACTTGTTGCGTTTGGTCGTACGCGATTCGCAATGCATGCGATCTCGGTGAGCCGCCCAGCAATCGCTCGTAGCGGCTAAGAAGAGGCGCTTGCGATTTCGACGGGCCAGTGCTCGCGCAGCAGCGGAGCCAGTTGCTGACCGAACTGCTTCAAACGAAGTCGCGCGCCCGAGTCACTGTCGGGCCCATCGAGCGGCGTGCTGAGACGTACAAGCGATCCGTCGGCGCGGCCGTCGACGACGCGATTGCGCACGCGTTCAACCGCCTGGTCAAAGTCTCCAAGCATCCCGTTCTTGCGATAGGACTGGTACCAGAAGTGAACGAGGCGCAACTCGCCATCGCGCTCCACTACGATTTCGTTTGCCCGAAAGTCACCATCTTCGCCGAAGTCGACAACCGCTTGGCTCACGATGTTCCAACCATTACTCGGGTAGCAAGACCAAGGCGTGTGCTCGGGGCGCCCGCCGCGCTCGGTGCCGTAGTAGCCGACGTAGAGCCAGATCAAGCCGCCAACCGGGTGGACGTAAGCGCGTTGGACATTGAAGTCGGCGTCGAGCATTTCGGCGACACCGGTTTCGACTTCGATGTCCTCCCCTTGCCAGTTGCCGATCTTAATCGGGATCTCGTCGAGACTCTCGGCTTCGACTTCGAGCGGCGTGCGGAGATGGATGTCCCAGGAGACGGCCCCGGTCGCGAGCACCACGAGGGAGAGTCCTATGGTGAGCCATCGATCGCTGTTCATTACTGCCTCAGGTCGTCGTGAGTTGCCGCGGTTTGCCTTGACGCTGCGAGCAGCGGGGCGGGGCGAGAAGTAGGCCGCCCTGCGCTCAGGGAAATATCGGATTGAGTTCTCATCGGCAAGGCAGCGCCTTTTCTGGTCTCCGCTGGGCGCGCCCCCCGACAAAATGCCGCTTGACGAAAGGCGAAAATAAGACGAAAGTGGCTTTATGCCCCCCAGCATCCCGCCCCACCTCCGTGTCCACAGCTCAAATCCCACGCCCCGCCGCCACAGCGCGAGCGAAGAGCTGGCCAACCACTACGTCGAGCTGCGTACCCGGAGCGCGTTTTGCTTTCTCGAAGGGACTTCGCTGCCCGAAGCCCTCGCGGAACAAGCTGCCGAGTACGAATACACCGCCCTCGCCCTAGCCGATCGCGATGGGGTTTATGCGAGCCCCCGCTTCCACCGAGCCTGCAAAGCCCAAGGCGTGCGAGCGATCCACGGTGCCCAGGTGCGGCTCCGAAACCCAGGCCAGCAGATTGCCGGCGAGCTGTTGCTCTTGGTCGAGTCACCAAAGGGCTGGCGCAACCTCTCGCGTCTGTTGACGGTTGGACAACGGCGAAAACAAAAACTGAAATCCTCCCAGACCCGCGCCGAAGCGGCCCCCTTCGTCAGCTTTGACGAACTGGAAGAACACGCCGAGGGGCTCACCGCCTTGGCGCGAGGGGACAACTCGCTAGAGGCTTCGTTTCTCGACCGCAGCAGCGCGATCTTCGGCCCGGGCCAAAGTGCTGCGCAGCGCAAGCAAACAGAACACGCCCGGCTATGGGTCGACGTCTCCCGCACCCTTGATCGCGACGACGAACGCGCTGCACGCCACGGGATCGCCCTCGCAGAAGCCCACCACATCCCCATCGTTGCCACAGGTGACGTGCGCGCCGCCCGTGGCGCAGAGCGCAGCCTGCTCGACGCACTTACGTGTCTCTACGCCAAGACCACCCTTGACGGCGCCGGGCGTCAGTTATTGCGCAACGGCGAACGTCACTTGAAAACCCGCCGCGAAATAGCGCTGCGCTTTGCCGACCGACCGCAGTGGGTGTATGCCTCCCAAACCATTGCCGAGCGTTGTTCGTTTGGCATGGACATGCTCGAATATCATTTCCCCGAATACCCCCTCGAAGCGGGCGAATGCCAAGACGAGGCGCTGCGCAGGTTGACCTATGAGGGGGCGCGCAGCCGTTACGGCTCTCCGCTGCCGCGCCACGTGTGCAAACAACTCGAACACGAACTTGTGATCATCGCCAAGCTCGGCCTCGCGGGTTATTTCTTGATCGTCCACGACATCAGCTGCTTTGCAAAGCGCGAGGGCATCCTCGTGCAGGGGCGAGGCTCGGCCGCCAACAGTGCTGTTTGTTATTCCCTGGCCATTACTGCAGTCGACCCCATCGGCATGAAGCTTCTTTTCGAGCGTTTCCTCTCGGAAGAGCGCGGCGAATGGCCCGACATCGACCTCGACCTCCCCTCCGGTGCCAAACGCGAGAAGGTGATCCAATACGTTTTCAACAAGTACGGTGAGCGCGGCGCGGCGATGACGGCCAACGTCATCACCTACCGCAGCCGACTCGCTGTGCGCGAAATGGGCAAGGTTCTGGGGATGGGCCCGGACACCATCGATCGGCTTGCAAAGCTCATTGCCAGCATCGATCACCGCGACGAATTCGAGACCCTTGAGACCACCCTCGCCGAGGCAGGGGTGGACCCCACAGCACCCCGTATCGCCATGCTCCTCAACCTCGTCACGCAAATACGCGGCTTGCCGCGGCACCTCGGGCAACACAGCGGTGGGGTTGTCATTGCAGCGGGGCATCTGGACGAAGTGGTCCCGATCGAGCCGGCCAGCATGGAAAACCGCTGCGTTGTGCAGTGGGACAAAGACGATTGCTCCGAGATGGGGATCATCAAGATTGACCTGCTCGGCCTCGGCATGTTAGCCGCACTTGAAGTAACGACCGAGCTCATCCAACAGCACCAGGGTGAAGAGGTCGACCTCGCACAGCTTCCTCCCGACGACCCCGAGACCTACGCAATGATGCGTGCCGCCGACACGATTGGAGTTTTCCAAATCGAAAGCCGCGCGCAGATGGCCACCCTGCCCCGCTTGAAACCAAAATGCTTTTACGACCTCGTGGTCGAGATCGCATTGATCCGCCCGGGCCCCATTGTCGGACAAATGGTCAACCCCTACCTCGAGCGCCGCGCAGGCCGACAACCGATTACCTATCCCCACCCTCTGCTCGAACCCGTGCTCGAACGCACACTGGGGGTGCCGCTATTTCAAGAACAAATCCTGCGCATTGCCATGATCGCTGCGGGCTTCAGTGGAGGCGAAGCCGAAGAATTGCGGCGCGCCATGGGCTTTAAGCGCTCGGAAGAAAAGATGGACCGCATCGAGGCGCGCCTGCGCTCGGGCATGGGCGAGCGCGGAGTTACCCAACAAGCCCAGGACGAGATCATCCAGCAGATTTCGTCCTTTGCGCTTTACGGCTTCCCCGAATCTCACTCCGCTTCATTTGCGTTAATCGCATACGCCTCGGCGTATTTGAAACGACACTACCCGGCAGCATTTCTTGCGGGCTTACTTAACAGCTATCCACTCGGCTTCTACAACCCGGCAACCCTAGTCAAAGACGCACAACGACATGGCGTCGATGTAAGACCGATCGACGTTACGGCCTCGCACTGGCTCTGCACCCTTGAACCGGGCGCCAGCCAATTACAGCAAGGGACACCGCAAGCAGGGCCCGCAGTCCGGATCGGCTTGCGTTACGCCGGCGGGCTTTCGAAGAAGGCCGGCCGGCAAATTGTCGAAGAACGAGGGAAGGCGGCCTTCCACGGCATGCCCGACCTCACCAAACGCGTGACACTGAAGCGAGACGAGATCGCTTCTCTGGCAGAGTTGGGCGCACTCGCAAACCTGCCCGCCGCCCCCGGACACGAGCATCGCCGCGCAGCACTTTGGCAAGTGGCTGCCCTCGAACGCGATCCGCGCTCGCTATTTGCGGGTTTGCCTCCCGAAGCTCGCACGGGCGGGGAGCCGGGGCGCGAGGCTTCGTCTTTTATTTCGTCGCCTCAGGCTCCTCTGCCCACCGCGTCGTCTCGATCTCCTCGAGCTACCTCGGCGGCTATCTCAGAGTCCGCATCGCCATTGCCCGAGATGTCTCCCATCGAGCGGACTCTCGCCGACTACCGACTCGCCGGGCTCACGACCGGCCCGCAGATCCTCGCTTACCTGCGCGAAGGACTGCGGCGCAAAGGCGTGCTTACCGCGCTTGAGTTGCGTCGCGTTCGCGATGGGCGCTTTGTCCGCACAGCAGGCCACATGATCGTGCGCCAGCACCCCGGCACGGCCAAAGGCTTCACCTTCTTGACCCTCGAAGACGAGACCGGCACATCAAACGCCATCCTCACCCCGGACATGTTCCGTCGCTTTCGCGTCGTGCTTTCGACGAGTGCTGTGATTGAAATCTCAGGGCCGTTGCAAAACGCCCAGGGTGTCATTCACGTAAAGGTCAACCACGTCGCTGCCCTGACATTAAAGGCCGCACACCAAGCCAGTGAAGACCGCTCGCTTGCCCGCAAGCCGTTGCCACCGGGCAGGTATTTCCGCTGACGCGATCGAACCAGACTGGTTTGACGCGCCGGCACACATTGCGGATCATGCACCCCGAAGCACACAAGCCATGCTCTGCGAACGAGCGCGAACCGATCCGCAACCAACACGAGACCCATCGTGAAGATTCGACTCGACAAAAAACTCTGCACCGGCCACGGCCGCTGCTACGTACTCGCGCCCGAAGTCTTCGACGAAGACGAACCCGGTCGCTGCGTGCTTCGATTTAGGACCGTGCCAAAAGAACTCGAGGCCAGCGCAACCAAGGGTGTCGAAAGCTGCCCCGAACACGCGCTATCCATCGAGAACTAACCCGTCTCTATTACCGCATCACCGCATCTAACCGCGTAGCGAAGGAACGATGGCCGAAACCGCCTACCGCTCTGCACCCGAAGCCAGTAGCACGATGCCCAAGGGCATCCCCTTCATCATTGGCAACGAAGCCGCCGAACGCTTCAGCTACTACGGCATGCGAGCCGTACTCGTCATTTTCATGACGCAGTACCTGCGCGACGCAAACGGCGAACTCGCCGTACTGAGCGAAGCCGACGCCAACGTCTACTACCACCTCTTCGGATCGGCCGTCTACTTCACGCCGTTGGCCGGCGCGCTGCTCGCCGATGTCTTCCTCGGCAAGTACCGCACGATCTTGCTGCTCTCGATCCTCTACTGCCTGGGACACCTCACCCTCGCCCTGGACGACACCATCGTTGGCCTGTCCCTCGGACTCGGCTTGATCTCCGCAGGCGCTGGCGGCATCAAACCATGCGTCTCAGCCCACGTCGGCGACCAAT
>JBLHOB010000236.1:0-5630 GCA_047619425.1 Myxococcota bacterium | reverse complement strand
ACCACCGATGCCGTCGATAGCACCGATAGCGGTTCGTCCGCCGACACGGGCAGCGAGTTCAGCCAGGGGGATACACCCGAGGTTGCGCCCGTCGTCGATACATCAACGCGCTCGATGTCCCTCGCTACGGCCTACTTCGACTACGACCGCTCAGAGATTCGCAACGACATGCGAGACATCTTGAAGCTCAACGCCGAAGTCCTTCAGCTCTCGGGTGCAACGGCCATGATCGAAGGCCATGCCGACGAGCGCGGCTCGGAAGAATACAACCTGGCTCTCGGAGAGCGCCGCGCCGAGACGATCCGCAAGTACATGACGGCACTCGGAGTTGCGAGCTCGCAGTTGCGAATCGTCAGCTACGGCGAATCAAAGCCCGCCGTCTCCGGCCATGACGACAATGCATGGCGCCTCAATCGCCGCGTAGAGTTCATCGCACGCTAAGGTTCGCGATTGATATTGCACTTGTCCGGCTCAACGCGTCGTTCATTCGACGCTGTCTCTGGTGAGACAGCGATCCAGACAAATAGTAAATTCAAGCAATTGAAAAGGCGGCTCCTTTGGGGGTCGCCTTTTTTCGTTTGCGCCGCGGCTGTGATCGGGCTGGAACCGCACCGGACCCAGCCCCGGGGGTGGATACAGCGTGGCATTTGCGAGCGTTGACGTGCGCGAGGGCTGGGTGATACCGTCGCACAGCGCTTGGCCCGCCCGTTGTCATTAGGCACCAAGTGCAACGCGTGATTCACTAGCCCGAGTTCCCCCGCGAGATTCATTCGCGCACAAAACCAACACCACAGTCCAAGTGACGAAAGGAACCCCCCAATGCCCTTTTCCGGAGGACAGCTCGCCGCCAAGGCACTCAAAGAGGCCGGCGTCGAAGTCATCTTTACACTTTCGGGCGGCCACATTATGCCGCTCTACGAAGGCTGCCTCGACGAGGGGATCAAGATCGTCGACGTGCGTCACGAACAGGCCGCCGTACACGCCGCCGACTCGTGGGCGCGCTGCAACCCGGGCAAGATTGGTGTCGCGGCAATTACTGCCGGGCCCGGTGTTACGGACGGTGTAACGGGTGTCGCGAACGCGTGGCGCGCAAATTCTCCGATCTTAGTTTTTGGTGGTCAGGGGCCTTTCAATAACTTGCGCCGGGGTTCGCTGCAGGAGATGGATCACATCGGTGTGATGCGTCCGATTACGAAGTACGCGGACGCTTGCTACGAGTCGTACCGCATCCCCGAGTACGTCGAGCTGGCAATTCGCCACGCGATCTCGGGCACGCCTGGGCCGGCATTTCTCGAAATCCCGATGGACATCTTCATGGGCCAGGTGCCCGACGAAAACGTCATCGTGCCGAAGATCCGAACGCGCGCACCGCGCCTGTCGCCGGACAAAGAAGAAGTACGCAACGCCCTTGAGCTTCTCTCAAAGGCCGAGCGCCCAATGTTGATGGCCGGTACCAGCGTCAAGTGGTCCGAGGCCGAAGACTCGATGAACAGCTTTATCAACGAGATTCACTTGCCGACGTTCTGCAACGGAATGGGGCGCGGCAGTGTGCCGTGGGATTCGCCGCAGTTTCTAAACCGCTCGCGCCGTGACGCATTGGCGCAGACCGACTGCATCTTGCTCGCAGGCACCTTGCTCGACTTCCGCATGCGCTTTGGCAAGAGCATTCCGGAAGACGCCAAGGTGATCCAACTCGACATGGACAACATCTTGATGGGGCAGAACCGTCAGACCGACGTCCCGCTCGTTGGCAATGTGGCATGCAGTTTCGACATGTTGGCTGAAGAGATGAAGAACCAGGGCCTGAAGCTCGACTTCAGCAAATTCCTCGGCGAGCTTCGCGAGCTTGAGAACGCTGCCGAAGCCAAGGTGCAAAGTGCTCTCAATAGCGACGAGTCCCCTCTTGATCCGCAGCGCATGTGTCGCGAAGTGCGCGATTGGCTCGACACTCTGGACTCACCCATCGTGATCGGCGACGGCGGCGACATTGTCGCAACCGCGGCAAAGATTATCCCGGTAAAGGGACGCGGCGCTTGGATGGACCCCGGACCGCTTGGAACCTTGGGCGTCGGTATGCCGTTCGCGTTGGCGGCGCAGCTCGCGAACCCGGACAAGAGGGTTGTCATCGTGTACGGCGACGGCTCGTTTGGTCTCAACGGCTTCGAGTACGATACCGCCGTGCGTTTCAACTTGCCGATCATCGGCATCATCGGCAACGACGGCGCATGGGGCCAAATGATGCGACCCCAGGGCGCAATGATGGGTTGGGACCGACTGCAAGGCACGCTTTTGAACCGCACACGTTACGACAAGGTTGTCGAGGCACTCGGCGGTCACGGTGAGTTGGTGGAGCGCCCCGAAGAATTGCAGCCGGCACTTGAGCGCGCAGCAGCATCGGGCAAGCCCGCACTCATCAACGTAATGATTCGACAGGACCGAGAGTTCAAGGGCGGCATCTACGTCTAACACGATCGCGGACGCCGAACCAAGTTCGAACCGGGTTGCGATCGAAGCCAGCGATGGCTTCGAACTCGCCCCCTGCTCGGACGCCGATCTCGGGTTTGAAGCCGACTGTTTTGCGGCACTACTCGAAAGCAGTGGCCCGTTTGCCATTGTCGACCTCGAAACCACGGGGCTACCCACCCATGGGTCGGCGGAGATTATCGAGTTTGGCGTTCTGGTCTTCGACCTCGATGGTGCCGGCGACACGAGCGAAATTGCGGCTCGCGATCTGTTCACCAGCCCCCCGACTGGCCGCGTCATGGTGCGCAGGCTCAGTGGCCTGATTCGCCCAAGCCAGCGACTTCCCAACAGCATCCAGCGAATCACCGGGCTGCGCGACAGCGACCTCGCCAGTGCAGTGCGTCTTACTGACGTGCGCTACCGCGTCGCTGAAGCCCTTGAAGGGCGGGTACTGATCGCTCACAACGCAGATTTTGAGCGTCACTTTCTCAGCAAATATGTGTCTGCCAAGTTGAAGGACGCGGTCTACCTCGATACGCAGGACATTCTCGCACTCACCCATCCCGACACCCCCGACTTGCGTCTTGCATCGTTTACCCAGATGTTGCTCGGCACTGAAGAAAAGCATCGCGCCTTTGACGATGCCCTCGACACGGCAAAGGTGCTCGCCACCATCGCGCGTGGCGCCGCGGCGGGCGAGGACCGCTATGCGGTCGCGCGCAAAGCTCTCGACCGTTACTCGCCCGAGTCGCACTGGCTCGAGTTGCTGCACGGGCCGTTGATCATCGATGAAGTCGATGCGGGCGATCAGTTCATCGCGATTGCGGGCTCAAGTCACGATCCTGTTCCCTTTGATGAAGATGCAATCGCCGAAGCATTGGCGGACGAAGAACGCGGGCGTACGTACTTCCCCGGCTATCGCGTGCGCGAGGAGCAGATCGATCTCGCCCGACAGTTCGTTCGCAACCTCAAGGGCGACGGGACGCTATTGCTCGAAGGCGGCACGGGGGTGGGGAAGTCGCTCGCGTACCTCGCTGCTGCAATCCCCTACTCCATTGAGCGTCGCAGCCAGGGGATCCGCGGCCCCATCGTCATCTCGACGCGCACGAAACTTTTGCAAGACCAGTTGTTGCGAAAGGACATTGCTGCAGCGGCTCGCTTTCTCGGCTATCCGAGACTTCGCGCCCTGTCGATCAAGGGCCGAGCTAACTACGTGTGCGAGCGTCGCCTCAATCAGGTGCTCGAAGAAGGGCGCGACCACAGCCTCTTTCCCGATGAGCGACACGCGTATGCGCTGCTGCTTTCATGTGCCCGCACGCGTCCGCACGCAGAGATCGGTGACCTGCCCGCAGCTTTTTTGCGTCGCTACCCCATGCTTCGCGACTTGCGCGGCCGGTCCGTTGCGAGTCGCGCTGAACACTGCAGCCGCGAACAGTGCGGGAAAACACCTGGGTGTCCCTTTGGTGGACGCCGAACGGCGATTGGTCGCGCAGACATCGTGGTTGCAAACCACGACTTGTTGCTTCGCTGGCCATCTGACTACCCGACACTCAGTCATGTAATCGCCGACGAGGCCCACGAGATTGCTGGCGTTGCGGACGATGTCTATGCCCAGCAAATCATCCCCGATGAAGTGATGAGCTGCATCGATGCAATTTTCGGTCGCCCTTCGGATAAAAACGAAGAGCGGCTCTTGCCCGTCGAGCTTCGCAAGAAGGTGGCAGTCGATGTTGTTGCTTGGCGGAGGGAGATCGATCTCGATTTCGCCGGCATGGGGAAAAGCGTAGCCGGACGCGCGAGTGAATATGGCGAATTGCAGCTGCCCGAAAACCCCGAACGTGCATTTCCCGAGACGGCCGAGTTTGCGCGCCTTGCCGCTCTCCACATCGAAGCCATCGCGCGCGAAGCCGAACTTCTTGCAGACCAACGCGATGATGACGACGAAGCTGACGACCCGTTGATGCGCGCGATCGGCGATCTTCTCGATGCCGTCGAGGGCTTACGGACGGCTTTCTCAGGGGCGGCGGGATACGTTTCTTCTTTCGAGTCGCTGGGTCGCCAACAGTCGCGATTTTGTTTGGTCATCCGTCCGGTGTCCCCCGCAGCTTCGTATCACGCGGGCTTCATGGACAACCTCGATTCGTTCGCGGCGGTATCGGCGAGTTTGTTTGTCGCGGGCGATAGCTTTGCCGCGCTTGGTGAACTCGAGATTGAAGAGCGTGCGGGCGACGCCCTCGAGCGCATCACGGTGGAAAGTCCGTTTCCCTACAAAGAGAACATGCGCGTCGCCGCACTAAAGCCGGTAGCGGACGCGACCGCGGAGACGGCGGCGGTACTTGAAATTCTCGCGCGCGAGTTGGGCGGACGTACTCTTGGTTTGTTCACCAGCTTGAAACGCATGAACGAAGTTGGCGATCAACTCGACCTTGCGCTCGACGACACCGGGATCGAAGTGTTGTCGCCGGTGCGCGCGTTCGACGACCCGGCTTCGCTGGTTGCGCGATTCGCGAACTCGGCCAACGGCGCAGTGCTGCTCGGCGCGCGAACATTTTGGCAGGGACTCGACCTTCCCGGGGATGTCTTGCAGGCCGTCGTGATCGAAAAGCTGCCTTTTGAGGTTCCGACCGAGTTGCGAAAGCGACGCGAGCTGCGAATTCGAGAACAGGGCGGCGACCCATTTGGCAGGGCGTCGCTTGGCAAAATGATGCTCCATCTCAAGCAAATGACCGGCCGGCTGATCCGCAGCGAGAGCGATCGCGGGATCACGGTGATCGTCGACGCCCGTACCGATCGGCCCTATTTCCGTAGGCTAAAAGACGCGTTCCCTCCCGAGACCGAAATCCGTGTGATCCGCCGGCATCAACTCACGTCGATTTTGGCGGAAATTGGACTGGGGCGCGGACAGGGGCCGGGCTAGATCACCGGCAACTTGCCCGGATTCCCCTCGGGGCGCGGGGAATCTTGAGTCTTCGTGGTAACGTTCCGGCAGCCCGCGGCACCCCCCGCCGACCAGGGCTCGTCAAGTTGAAAAGTCGTTGCGACTGCCGGGTTTTGCAAGAGCTTTGCAAAGCGACATTCAAATCCAAGCTAGTTTCTGACGCACGTTGAGTCACTCACTGAGTGTCGTGGAGATTCCCACTTGTCGAAAAACTATGACTCTGAGTCCC
>JBLHOB010000235.1:0-5649 GCA_047619425.1 Myxococcota bacterium | reverse complement strand
TCATGGGCAACCTCGACGCATCGACGGCCGCGTTTGCAGACGCCGCGTCGCTTTCGCCCTCGGACCCACTCAGCATCTCGGCTGACACTCTTGGTAAAGCAATTCAGCCGGAGTCGCGCTGGTGGGGCCTCGATGTGACTGCGGGCGTTGAGTTCGACACCAACCCAACTGCAATTGGCAACACGAGAATTCGCGGCGAGGACGGGTTAGCGGACTCGATCAAACGCGACAGCGATGTACTCGGCGCGTTTAGCATCGACACCTATTACGACTTGGTCGACTGGGAGGAGACCACTTTCCGAGTCGGCTACAGCGGCTTCCTGTCGGTGCACGACGACACCCGCGAGGTCAACCAGTTCACCCACATGGGTTGGGCCGACCTCGGCTTCATTCAAGGCCCTCTGCGCCTGGGTGTACGCGTCGATATCACAACCACCGACCTCGACCTCGAAGAGGAATACCGCGAAATGCGCCGGGTCTCCCCGTCCATCACGTACACCAACGACGATTGGGGCGTCACCCAGGTCTTGTATCAGTACCACGACTTCGATTACCGGTTCGCGGTAGTGGACGACAGCCTCGACCCCGACGGCGAACTTCATGTGGTTGGGATAAGTCAATTCTTTTACGTCTCGGCTCCGCTTACCTACATTCAAGTCGGAATCGCTTACGAAAATGCAGACACCCAAGGCACTGAGTTCGACTTTGACGGCGTCGACGTAAGCCTCGGCGCGGGGATCGAGCTTCCCTATGACCTGCGAGCAGGCGCACGAGTTTCCTACACGCACCGCCAAGGTCGACACAAGAGCACCCTCGGCGAGTTTGGCATCATTGGCTCGGACACCGACGCGCCGCTCGATCTACCGAAGCGCAAAGACAACATCGCCAATCTGAAGGTCGACCTCACCGTGCCTGTCGCTCAGTACCTCGAATTCGCAATTCGCGGTTCATTCACCTTTACCGATTCAAACATTGCAGTTTATGACTTCAACCGACACGTCGTCGGGAGCTATTTCACGTTTACTTTCTAGTTCAGCAAGTTGCATTTTCGATCCTCCAATCGCACCACCCATCGGAGTTCTTCCATGACCCCCAAAACTAATCCCATCAAAACCTCGATCGTGTCTGCAGCAGCCATCCTGCTACTCGGCGTTGCTAGCGGGACAGCCCACGCTGCCACCGTCATGACCTCGACCACAGGCAACGTGACCGCCAACGGCATCAAGGTCGATCAGAGTGCCGCGCTCAACGCGTACGACGAGGTCAAGGTTGAAGGCAACGGCCTCGCATCGCTAATCGTCGGCGATTCGGCAATCGTCAAGATGTGTCACGGTGCAGCCTTGGGCTTCGGTAGTGATCTTGGCAGCGGCCCCAGTGCCCTCAACCTGCGAACCGGGCACCTGAAGGTAAGCGCCGGCAAGCGCCCAACCGACTCGCCTCTTGAGATCCACACCCCCGCCGCCATTGCGACGCTGCTCGGCACCGAAGTGCATGTCGTAGTCGACCCGGCGAGCGGTGACACCACAATCACTTCCATCTCCCACGACATTCGAGTCACCGGCGTCAACAGCGAAGACAAGGAAGGCATCCTCATCTCTGAGGGACAGCGCGTAACAATCCGCAAAGGCGGCGAGCCTGGCGCAGTTGAAACCGTCGCCTTGGCCGAGCGCACCATCAACAGCGATTGCCTAAGCGATGCTCGCTTTCGCATTGCAGCGGTGGACACGGCGCGACGCAGCTACGCCGCTGACTCCGTCGCACAGATCGCCTCGATGGACGTCGAAGAAGACCTGCCGATGGTAGCCGCTGGACCACCGCTGATTCCGACCGGAGCCCTTGGCCCGCCGACGTTCCTGCCGGCCTGCTTGTCCTTTGCGCAGTGCGCTGGGGTAGCAACGGGCATGGTTCCCAGCTTTGCACCGAGCGACAGCGTCATCATCGGCCCGCCCGGCCCTCTCGGCCCGCTCTAGAAACAAGGGCAAGGCGGCGGCAAGGAGTTCCCTGCCGACACGCATCAACCGAGCAGCGATGCCTCGTAATCTTCCGGGGCCTGCAAGCCGTGTAGCTGCAGGATCGTCGCAGCCACATTGGCCAGACTCGCGCTTGCAAGGGCGGGATTGAGCACCAGCCGGTGCCCGGGCGCGTAGATGCTGAACGGCACCTGATTGAGTGAGTGACTGGTTTTGGCAGCGACGCTGCCGTCTGCGTCTCGCTTGAATTCGCCCGTCTTGGCGTCCAGCTCGAACATGGCGTCGGCATTGCCGTGGTCGGCAGTGACTACCAAGGCGCCGTTCATCTGCTTGATAATCGGGATGAGCCGACCAATCTGTTGATCGACCACTTCGACGGCCTGAATCGAAGCGTCGAGGTTGCCGGTGTGCCCGACCATGTCGCCGTTGGCGTAGTTGAGCCGCACGTGCTTATAGCGTTGGGTCGCCAACTCGGTGAGGACGGTGTCGGTAATCTCGGCGGCCTTCATCCAAGGACGCTCGTCAAACGCGATAACATCGCTTGGGACCTCGACGTAGGTTTCGAGCTTGTCGTCGAAGCGACCGCTGCGATTGCCGTTCCAGAAGTAGGTCACGTGACCGTATTTCTGAGTTTCGCTAATCGCGAGGAGCGGCACGCCATTGTGCACTAGGTGTTCACCGAGGGTGCGATCGATCTTCGGCGGGTCGACGAGAAAATTCGCTGGCAAGTGCAAGTCGCCGTCGTACTGCATCATGCCCGCGAAGAGCACGTCGGGTACAGCGCCTCGATCAAAGTGTTCAAACATCTTCGCTTCGAATGCTTCGGTGATTTCGAGCGCGCGATCGCCGCGATAATTGAAGAGCACGACTGCATCGCCGTCGCGAATGGGGCCCGCGGGTTCGCCGCGATCGTCCGTAATGACAAAGGCCGGCAGGTATTGATCGCCAACGCCTTTGTCCTCGTCGCGAAACGTTTCGACGGCTACGCGCGTGCTGGTAAACTTGCGCGCCGCGCCATGAACGTGAGTGTTCCAACCGCGCTCTACCATGGACCAATCCGCTCCGTAGCGGTCCATCGTGATTTGCATGCGTCCGCCCCCAGACGCGATGCGGTAGTCCCGCGCCTCGCCACGGCTAATCTCCGCAACCAGGCTTTCGAGCGCATCGACGTACTCAAGGGCGCTCGTGCTGGGCACGTCGCGGCCGTCTAGCAAGACGTGTAAACGCACTCGCTCAACGTTCTCTTCATTGCAGCGGCGGATCAACGCGAAGAGATGGTCAATGTGACTGTGAACGTTTCCGTCCGAAAGCAGTCCGACAAAGTGAAGCGTCTTGCCGCCTGCGCGCACGCGCTCGGTGGCGGCTTGCCAGACGTCGCCCGCAAACAGGCTGCCCGACGCAATCGAATTGCCGACGAGCTTTGCGCCCTGATCGAAGATACGACCGGCACCCAACGCATTGTGTCCAACCTCGCTGTTGCCCATGTCGTCATCGCCGGGCATGCCTACGCCCTGACCGTGAGCGATTAACTGGGTGTAGGGGGCCGAGACCGCAAGTTGGTCGAGGTGGGGAGTACGAGCGCGCCACACGGCGTCCGACTCGTCGCGTCGGCCAATCCCGACACCGTCCATCACACAAACAACAACGGGTCCCGTAACCCCTTGGAACCTCTTGTGTGCCTCAAGCTTGAAACTCATGTGTGCCGTGACCTTATTTTGTGATGTCTTGGGTTGAGATTGCATCGAGATCGACGACCGCGTCCGAAGCTCTGTCCATCGGGTTGCAAAGCGCCGTGATCCGTGATTTTCGCAGCACCGGCGCGCCCGCACAAGGCAAAGAAGTTCGCCCCCTCGAGTTCCGCGTCCGAAACCACAACGCTCGTCTTCTCAGTACAGCCCCGAGAAGACGAAGTTCGCCCACGTCAGCGGTTTTGACTGCTTCAAGCGTCTTTCGCTTGCGATCCGCTCCAGTTGCGCGCTGCGCAGAGAGGCTGCTCCCACGAACAAGTCGCTCGCTTGCTTGCTAGCGAGTTGCGAGTCGATGGGCGCGCGCAAGCTTGCGTAAAACGCACGCATCATCTTTCGCGTAACCGCGTCGTTACTTCGCCACAAACTCGTGAGCAACGACTTCGCCCCGGCAGCGCGGAACCCCCATCGCAACCCCTGTACTTCTTGGCCGCGGCGATGCAGCCCCGTGCCGGTGTCACAGGCAGAAAGCACGACAAGACGCGCCGAAGACAAGTCGAGGCCAGCCGCTTCCAGCGAAGTCAAGATGCCTGACGAACTGCCTTCGCTCTCAACGGTACCTGCGCCCAACTGCTGCGGCGCATTCGCCCCCGCAAGCACCACTCCACTCAAGAGCAACGGATTTGGAATCAGCGGCGTTTTACTACTGCGAAACTCTTTTTTGCTCGCTGCCCCATCGGCGGGACATCCCGCCGCACCTGCAAAGTAGGCATGGGTCGCGAGATGAACGATCGATGGCTTTGCGCCGAGTTCGTCATAGAGGCGACGCTTGGTTGCCTCGCTTCCAAGTACGATTTTTGCCTTCGGAAGAAATGCGCGAATTTCTTCGAGCTCGCCAAGGGTTCCCGGCAGCGGTTCAAAGGGTTCGAGCCGACACGGCCCGCTGCGCGTCAAGACTACGGGGCCCGCCCCGTCTTTGGAGACACCAAACTCGGGGGCTCCGAAGAGCAGTGCGCGTTCGGGGGGCCCATCAACGGGTTGCGGGCTGTAGTCCGCCAACTCGTGAATCGAAGTGAGGGTTGAGGTCGTGACGCGCTCAACCAGATAGCGAGCCGGTTCAACGGGGTCGGGAAGAGCGGCAAACGGAACGCCCCAGATGGATCCATCCGGGATCAACAACCATCGCTCGCTCGCGCGCAGCACCTTTGTGAGCGGTACGAGAAGTTTGTGACTGAGTTCGCGACGGGCCTTGGGGGCGTCGCTGCGTTGGTCGCGCATCGCCCGTGCAAAGGCGTCTGCAGCGGCATCAATTGCCTGCGCGTCGCCCAATTCGACACGCTGAACCGAACAACCGTCGACATCCGCGGAACGATTACGCTCCGCGCGAGGTCGCACGACAATGGCCACGTAGGAGGGCACGGGCTCAACCCCGTCGCCCGGTTGCACGCGGTCGTAGGCGAGAAACTCAACGAGTGCAGCATCTGCTGGAAGGTTTATGCAAGCGCGATGGAGAACCTCAGAAGGATCAAGGGTGCGCTGGCTTCCTCGAGCCAAGGTGAGGATCGACTCCTGGGCATCGATCGCACGGGCAAGTGCGCGTCCACGACGGCCCGCATCGGGAGACTCACTCAGCACCGCGGTCACGTACCGGGCTCGCAATTCCTGGAGAGCCTTTTCTTCTTTTGCGAAGCCACCGGAAGCATTTGCTCCTTCGCGCGCGCGGGCCCGGGAGGAGGCGATGCTTCGCAACACCGAGTCGCGTTGCGAGAGAGTCGCAATGTAAACGTCCCTCGGTGCATCGCGGTTCGAAGACAACAGTGCGCCGACAGCGCGCGCCGCATCCGACGCCAACAAGACGCGTTGTCGATCGGGCATTACGCCGAACGATCTCTCGAGGTGCAACGCGAATACGCGGGCCGACTCGACTGCGTCCACCCACGCAACGTCATTGTCACCCCGGGCGGTCGCAACCCGTGAACGCTCATTCAGCGCAC